>JACPFH010000540.1 GCA_016183075.1 Deltaproteobacteria bacterium
TATGGCCCCCGCATGCGTATGAACGACGGCCGGGTGGTGCCCAATTTCATCACCCAGGCGCTCAAGGGAGAAGGGCTCACGGTTTACGGCCAGGGCAACCAGACCCGGAGCTTTCTTTACATCGATGATCTGGTCCAGGGCATCCACCGGCTGTGCGAGTCGAACTACCACCTCCCGGTCAACGTGGGAAACCCTTCTGAGATGACCGTTCTCGAGTTCGCCAAGAAGATCCTGGAGCTTACCGGTTCTCAGAGCCCGATCCTGTACCGCCCGCTTCCCCAGGATGATCCACAGGTGCGCCAGCCCGACATCTCCAGGGCGCGTGAGATCCTGGGCTGGGAGCCGCAGGTTTCGCTGGAAGAAGGGCTCAAGAAGACGATCGAATACTTTCGGGAGAAGCTTCGGGAAACGCCATGAGAATTGTCGTCACCGGCGGAGCGGGTTTTATCGGCTCCCACGTTGTCGATGCCTACATCGCCCAGGGTCACGAGGTTTTCGTAATCGACGATCTTTCCACCGGGGAGCGAAGCCAGCTTAACCCGAACGCGGTGTTTCATCAGCGGGACATCCTCGACCCCGCCGCGGCGGAGCTGCTCGCGCGCATCGCGCCCGATGTCCTGAGCCTGCACGCGGCCCAGATGGATCTTCGCCGCTCGGTGGCCGAGCCGCTGTTCGACGCCCGGGTCAACATCTTGGGGCTCATCCATCTCCTGGAGGCCGTCAAGGATTCCAAGATCAGGAAAGTGATCTTCGCCTCTTCGGGCGGAGCGGTCTATGGGGAACAGGGCACGTTTCCGGCTGCCGAGGACCATCCCACGTGGCCGCTCAGCCCCTACGGCGTGAGCAAGCTGGCGGGGGAGCTTTACCTTGCCTATTACCACAAAACCTTCGGAATTCCCTACGTCGCGCTCCGCTACGCCAACGTCTACGGTCCAAGACAACGGTCTGACGGAGAAGCAGGTGTCGTGGCTATCTTCATCCGCCACCTCCTCGCCGGCAATGCGCCGATCATCAACGGCGACGGCCGGCAAACCCGAGACTACGTTTACATCAAGGACGTGGTGACCGCCAACCTTCTGGCCCTTGAGTCTTCCTTTACGGGAGCCTTGAATATCGGCACAGGGCGGGAGACTGACGTCCTGACCCTTTTTCGGCTATTGTGTGAAAAGAGCGGATCGAAAGTGGCGGAGCGGCATGGCCCGCCGAAGGCAGGCGAGCAGAGGCGCAGCTCGCTCGAATGCGCGCGCGCGCGCGACTCTCTGGGCTGGTCGGCGCGCTTCTCCCTCAGCGAGGGGCTCGAGGAAACTTCGGACTACTACCGGCGATCCATGAGGCCATGAGACTAGAGCCGATCAGAAACTTTTGCATCATCGCCCACATCGACCACGGAAAATCGACCTTGGCCGATCGGCTCCTCGAGTACACGGGAACCGTGAGCGAGCGGGAACGCACGGATCAGTTCCTGGACAGCATGGAGTTGGAGCGGGAGCGCGGCATCACGATCAAGGCGAGCCCGGCGCGCCTGCGCTATCGAGCGAAAAACGGCACGGACTATTTACTGAACCTCATCGACACGCCCGGCCACGTGGATTTTACCTACGAGGTCTCCCGCAGCCTGGCGGCGTGCGAGGGAGCATTGCTGGTTGTGGATGCTTCCCAGGGGGTCGAGGCCCAGACCGTGGCCCACGTGCACATGGCGCTGGACCACAATCTGGCGATTCTGCCCGTGATCAACAAGATCGATCTGCCGAGCGCCGATCCCGACGGGGTCAAAAGAGAGATCGAGGACATCATCGGTCTGGATGCCTCCCAGGCGATTCTTGCCAGCGCCAAGGAAGGCATCGGCACGGAGGCCATTCTCGATAGAATCGTCGACGCTTTTCCACCTCCCCAGGGCGATCCTGCCGCCCCGCTGCGAGCGCTGATTTTTGATAGTTGGTTCGACCCGTATCATGGGGCTGTCGTGATGATCCGGCTGTTCGATGGCGCGGTGGGCAAGGGCATGCGCGTACGCATGATGTCGAGCGGGAGAGCCTTCGAGGTAACCCGCGTAGGGATTTTCGCCCCCGGCCCTCAGGAGGTCAGCGAGCTCAGGGCCGGCGACGTGGGATTCCTCATGGCCGGGATCAAGGAGATTCGCGAGACGCGCATCGGCGATACGTTCACGAGCGAGGAGCGTCCCGCCACGCAGCCTCTTCCCGGGTTTAAGGCCCTGAAACCGATGGTGTTCAGCGGGCTCTATCCCGCGGATGCGGGGCAATACCAGGCCATGCGTGAAGCTCTCGAGAAGCTTCGCCTTAACGATTCCGCGTTCACGTTCGAGCCCGAGACCTCCCGCGCTCTCGGTTTCGGCTTTCGCTGCTGCTTCCTCGGCCTGCTGCATCTCGACA
>JACPFH010000545.1 GCA_016183075.1 Deltaproteobacteria bacterium
ATTGTAGCCGCCTAAAATCCCGGCCAGCCCGACAGCCGCGTAGACCAACACCCCGACGCCCGCCAGCGCGTCAGAGACCCGCCTTGGGACGATCGCCTCTAGATCATCGAGTCCGAAAACCAGTCCGTAGAGAACGAAGGCGGCCGCCAGGACCACTCCGCCCTGGAACCCTCCTCCCGGACCAAGCTCGCCGTGCGTAATGACATAAAACCCAAAGACCAGAATAAAAGGGACGGTGACTTTGGTGACCACGCGCAGGATGACCTGATCTTTCACGCAGCTCCCCTCCTCTCCGACTTTCGTCTCCCCACGAGCAGGATCAGACTGACCCCCGCCGTAAAGATCACCGCCACTTCGAAAAGAGTGTCGTACGCACGGTAGTTCACGATGACCGAAGTCACGAGATTGGGCACGTGACCGTGGAAATAGTCGTCTCCATGTTGGCCGTAGTCGCCGCCTCGGGCCGCGGGCTCGCTCGCATGGAGCTTCTCGACCGTCTGCGAGATGTACTCCGGCGCGACGTGGGTTTGCGCGGGAGCCAGGGGATCGCCGAAGCGCGGCATGTCGAAGGTGCCATAGACCAAAGCGGCGGTGGTGAGGCCAACCAAGACCAGCGCGGGCCGGTGCAGACGCGGATGGCGCCGTTCTTCAGCCCCGACCACGACCAAGGCTCCGATCAACAGCACGGTCGCGATCCCCGCGCCCACGGCAGCTTCGGTCAAGGCCACGTCCGCGGCGTCCAGGTTCAACCACACCACGGACATGAGCAGGCTGTACAAGGATAAGACCATCGTGGCGGCGAAGAGATTGCGCAGGAGAAAGACGCTGACCGAGGTGACGACAAGAAGAAACAGAAGAATGACGTCGAGGAGCAAAAACTCACTCACCGCCTTGACCATCCTCCGTCCACACTTTCAAACCGTCCACGTGGGCAGCCCGCGTAATCGCATGGATCGCCGTAGGCGCGGTGATGAAGAGAAAGACGGCGATCAGAACCAGCTTGACCCACGCCCACAGGCCCAGCTCCTCATGCTGCAGCGCCTGAAACAACAACCCCACCATAACAAGGCTCTGGGCCAGGGTGTCGCTTTTTCCTGCCGGATGAGCGCGGGAGTAAAAGTCCGGCATCCGGAGGATGCCAACGCCAGCCGTCAGGGCAAAAAAGGCGCCGCTCAGCACAAAGACGATGGCCAAGACTTCGCTCACAGCGTCCACGGTTGTTACCCCAGGCGCCCTATTTCCTTGTACTTCAGGATCGCGATCGTAACCACGAAGTTGATCAACGTATACAGCAAGGCGACATCGAGAAATTCCGGCCGCCCGCTGGTGAAGCTTAGGATCGCCACCAGGATCACCGTCTTGGTCCCCAACGCGTTGACCGCGAGGATGCGGTCATAGACGGTTGGACCCAGCAGCGCACGCACGAGCACCAGGGCGATGGCCAAAAGAACCGTCCCGCCCGCCACCAGCAGAGCGCCGTGCGCCGACATCAAGCCGTCCCTTCCAGTTTCAGAACGCGCTTGTGCATTTCACCCGCCAGGAGCGACCGAGCCGACCTCGCTGTCAACGCGTGGACCAGCAACTGCCGTTTCGCCATATCCACCCCGATCGTGATCGTGCCCGGGGTCAGCGTGATCGAATTCGCATAGGTCACGGTCGCAAAGTTGGTCCGCATGCGGAAAGGAACAACGACCAGGCGTGGAGCGATCTTCGCCCTCGGATGCCAGACGCGATAGGCCACGTCCAAATTCGCGAGGATGATCTCCCAGCACAGCCACGGGATATAGGCCAAAAACGGCAGCGTGAGATGGATCGGATGCCCTTCTTCATCCAGAATCCTTTTCCGCCCCGCCAGGTAGGTAACGAAAGCGCATGCGAGCACGCCGCAGGCGATCAAATAGCGGTCGCCAGGGTCCGCCAGGTCCGTCTGTCCCGAGATGAGCAACCAAAAGATCATCAGGATAAGAAACTTGGTGAGCGCAAGCACATTCGCCTCCTGCGCGCGACTTGCGAAATTCGCGCGACACTTCAAACACATAACGAACTGCGTTCCCAAATGCAAGAAAGGAGAGCGTTAATCCCTTGGAATGGAATTGCCCCCGGGACAGGGCATCGCATCGCCTCAGTTTATTGACAGGCCCCGGATTTCCCACTATAAGGAGGTACGTGATCTATCCCCTTATCGACCCCAGACGGAGAAAGTCGCCCGTGCTCGCTGCGCTGTGTGGCCTTCTTCTTTTCGCCCTTCTCCTTTTCTTGTCTCCTTCCCCCGAAAGGCTCCGCGGCGGGGTCAGCTACATCCCCGTCCTTAAAATCCACAAGGATACCCGGTGGCATCCAAGCGGCCGAGCCTTCGTTGCCCCGGCAGCCGCGGCGACGCTCCTGATCCCGGTCTTTTGTCTCTCTTTCCTGAAGCTTGACTTCAAGCAGAACCTCCGTCACTGGCCGGTTGTCGCCTCCGGATTCATTCGCTCCCCGCCGTTTGCGTAACGGTGGCAGACCCGAACCGTTTCCTTTGACCTTTCGCTTTCCCCGAAGTAGGGAACGCGCCGGGCTCACGGGCCGAAGCGTGGCCCTGCCAGACCGGCCGTTCCGTGCGATCGCGCCCGGAGGGCGAGCTATGACGGATGAAACGAGAATGAATACGGA
>JACPFH010000546.1 GCA_016183075.1 Deltaproteobacteria bacterium
CTTCCCGGCGTGGGAAGAAAAACAGGCAACATTGTCCTTGGCAACGCCTTCGGCCGGCAGGCGATCGGCGTCGACACTCACGTCATGCGCCTGTCGCAGCGACTGGGATTTACCCGCAATACCAACCCGGACAAGATCGAGGCAGATCTCATGTCTGTGGTGCCGGAAAAGAAGCGGGTGCGCTTCTGCCATCTGCTCCAGTATCACGGGCGGCGCGTCTGCTTCGCGAAGAAACCCCGGTGCCCCAAGTGCACGATCAGCGACCTCTGCCCTTATCCGGAGAAGACGAAAGCCTAACAGCCAAAGCAGCCGTAGAAGGTCAGACGCCCTCAGAAAACGGTGGCTGATTTTTCTTGTTAAGTGCTCGGATAGGCTATAGAATTGTATTAAACTTGCTGTCAGCTCTGATGCTGCATGAGTCCCACGGTATTTCAGGCAAAGGGTTTTCGTTTCTTTTTCTTTTCCCGCGAGGAGAAACGGATTCATGTGCACGTCCACTGCGGTGGCGGGGAAGCCAAGTTTTGGGTTGAACCTGAAGTCAAATTGGTACAGAATTATGGGTTGAAGGAGAAAGAGCTTCAAGAGGCTCGGAAGTTAATTGAGGAACATGTCGATGAAATCAAAGCCGCTTGGAAAAAGCACTTCGGGAGCTGAAGTCACCAACATTTCCCAGCACGGCTTCTGGATCTTATTGGAGGAGCGAGAGCTGTTTGTGCCCTTCAGTGAATTTCCTTGGTTCCGCAACGCAACCATCGACTCTATCCTAAAGGTCGAAATGCCCCACCCGCGCCACCTTTACTGGCCGGACTTAGACATCGACTTGGCGGTTGAGTCCATCGAACACCCTGAACGTTTTCCGCTAGTTTCCAAAGCGACATCCAATAGCAGCACTTAGTGTCCCACAAAAACTCGCTGCCGGATCGCACTGTCAAAAATCTCTGCTCGTATCCCAATCAGACCAAGACGTAGATTAGGTTGACCACATTAAATGGTTGCGGTTTGCAACTTGTCAGCCCTGAGGTATGCTGAGTCGCGGCAGGTATTTCCAGGGTCAGTCTGAGATTACGAACTTGGCAGCAAAACCTAGCAAGACACAGATTGACCGGCTCGGGGACCGCCTAAGGGTAGGTTACCTCGTCGAGTCTGATCTAAGATTACTTGACGAGTACCGAAGGTCGTTTGGCGAGGCGTACGAAACTGTGGTTAAGACCATCCGCGATGAACTCCGTTTGGAGCCAACGGGACGGCCGGCCAAGTCAACAAGTTCGCTAATAGAGAAACTCCGTCGCGAGAGCGTTCGACTGAGCCAGGTCCAAGATATCGCGGGGTGCCCGGGTAGTTGTAAGCGATGGTGTCGAGCAGGAGAGGGTTATAGCGTCATTACGCGACGCCTTCCCCGGAGTGTCAGTGATAGACCGTCGCGCGAATCCAAGCTATGGGTACCGGGCGGTCCACGTCATCCCGCAGATCACCGGCAAGTTGGTCGAGGTCCAGGTTCGGACGACCTTGCAGCACTCGTGGGCGGAGCTGTCGGAGAAATTCTCCGATGTGGTCGATCCAACTATAAAGTACGGTGGTGGCGCTGACCAAATTCGACAAATGCTCACACAGTATTCTAAGCTTGTGGAGGATTTTGAGGAGAATGAGATTATGCTACTGGGTTTTCCGAAACAGCACTTAAATGATCAGCAGCAACACCGGCTAGAAGAATGGCAGAGAAGAATGGTTCAGTTAAAATCCCGGATTGTGGAAAGCGTCAACAAAATGATCGATTCTGTGGAGAATCTGAAGGGGCAAAGGCCATGATTTTCTTAATTGAATACAATCGGCCGGAAGGCCGGATCATAACTTTGAAAAGGTTTAAGGACTCTGAGCGGCTTAAAGCTGAGAATTCACGGCTTGAGATCGAATTGGACCTGAACCGCAGAGGAGTAGACCACGAGGTGGTAGTGCTGGAGGCAGCGACCGAACACGCGGTGCGCCGAACCCATCGGCGCTACTTTGAAGACCTCAGCCAGCTCAGGAAGTCCGCCAGCGGTGGCGACGACTAGAGCAACGGCGACGCCATCGACAGGTCCCCTATGTCGCAGGCAATTGATGAACTAAGGGTGATACTCGGATCCGGCGATTTCTCGCCGCTCATTGGGCGATTCGAGGACCAACGCATCGAGTGCAAGGGGCAGCCGTATCGGCTCGAAAGCGAAGAGCAGAAGCTCGAGTTGGCCAAGGATGTATCGGCTCTGGCAAACACAGATGGAGGGCTGGTACTGATCGGAGTTGCAACTACACGGGACTCTGCTCACGGTCAGGATCGAATAACCGCGGTCCGCCCCTTCGAGTTGGCTCGATTCGATCAGGACCGCTATCAGAAGGTAATAGGAGATTGGCTCTGGCCGCCGCAGTCCCAGATCGACGTTCGGTGGTTCCCTTCTCAGGGCGATGACACTAGGGGCGTGGGCGCAATCTTCGTACCTGAAGCGAGTGCAGCAGATCAGCCCGTAGTGGTCGCTAAGACTCTTCTAGATACCCCAAGAAGAGTCGAGATCGTCTTCGGACTGTGCCAACGTCGCGCAGCCACCGTCGGTCACTTGACAGTAGAGCGCATCCATACGCTCCTCCGTGATGGATCCCGCCTCGACGAGGAGATAAGAGAGGGGTTCCAAAACCTCGAAGCAGCCCTAGCCAGGCTACATGAAACACCGTCCACGTTTCCGCCGCCTGACCCGGAAGAGCGCCGAAGGGTTACCGAACAACGAATTAACGACGCCTTAGCGGCGGCACGCCTCAGTGACAAGCCGGCCCTTCTCCTTGCGGCTGTTCCCAGGACCCCTGCAAGCATTGGCGAGATCTTCGAGTCTCGGTCGGCCCCGGCAGTTCAGCTGCTCGACCGGCCCCCTGAGCTGCGAACCTCGGGCTTCGATCTCGATACCGGAGGGCCCTCGCGAATTGTCGCCGGTGCTCTGAGACGATCAGTCTTGCCGGAGTGTAAGGTGCTCGACCTCTATCCTGACGGCACTCTGATTTTCGCAACGCGCGGCGACGGGGATGGTCTCTGCTGGGGGCGCGCCAACCGCCAAACGTCGTGGCCCCTAATTAATCAGCTAGTGCTGGCAGAGACCGCCCTTCTGTTCGTAGAACTCGCCTATAGGTTGTACGCCGGGCATCTCACGACCGGGACCCTCGTCGATCTTCATCTACGCATCCTTCGACTTCGGCATGGCACACAGACAGCGCGGTTGGAAGCCGGGACGCTGGGCTCCTCGAGGGATGTTCGCGTAGCTGCGGACGAGTCTGGACTCTTCGAAGCCCAACTGCAGTTTGGAACCGACCCGCCTGAGGTGGCTGCGCTTCGCTTGATCGCAAAGGTCTATAATTGGTTCACATTTGAGAGTGACCGCATCCCCTACACAAATCCCGACCGGAGTGCTCTTGATTCGGATACCATTCGCGAAGCCGGACGGCGATAGATGGCTGCTCCCTTCCTCGCTTCGCGGGGCTCGATATCGTTGGTAACATAGTCGTGACGGAAACTAGAAGAATAAGTCGCTGGATCACCGCAGCAATGTTTTGGTTGGGACCATGGTCAAGCCTCGGATCCTGACTGATTCAAAAGGAGCACGTAAGAGATGTCGTCTTCAGAGCGTCGGTACCGGATCGAGTTTTGGGTCCGCTGTAGTCTCAGGTCACACGACAGCAAACCTTTTCGCTTCTCTCTGCGGGGTACCGAAGTTGAGTTACACCTCCCAGACAGCGAGGGTCAGAACGGGGGATTTGTCGCAGCCGTTGAGTTGACCCGTTCGGCGCTGACGGAAGCCGAGCCAGATGCCCACGACTTGCTTGCCCAGGTTCTCAACTTGATTTCGCTGAAGTTCAAGACGCCCGCTCTTGTTAAGAACAATGTGAGAAGTCAGGTCGAGGAGTCGGGCGAGATTCGTCACTGCGCTATCTACTCGACCGAGCGGAGACCACGCTCACTCTTCCTCATGCAACAGCAGGCTGATGAGATACAGAGGCTCTTACGGCTGGAGCCGCCGCCGGAAGTGGTGGACGCCATGTACTGGCTACGCTGGTCGTATCAGGCAGAGGAGGCTCCCCCTGCGTTCCTCTTCGCCTGGATGGTTTTAGAGCGGCTCGTCGGCGACGAGGATCGCAAAGCGGTGTGCCGTACGTGCGGCAAGCCGGTCGTCTGTCCAAAGCACGGTCCTCACATATACCGTGGTGTTTCCCCTTCAAAGATCAAGAAGCTGTTGGCTCGCTATGAGGTCGGTAACCCGCAAGCACTACTCGACCTGAGGCATCCTCTCGTTCATGGGGCGCTTAAGTTCACCTTGGAGAAGCGTGCCAAGATGATTCATGCTGTGCCGCTCCTTTGGAAACCCGTCGAGGCTGAGTTGAAGCAGCGTCTTGGAACGAAGACGGTAGTACACACCCCAGGAGGCGGCAGGGCTCGATCCTTACTAAAACCGGTCAACTGCGAATACCGGACCTCATGTCCAGCCGAACCCTTCCCCCCGGACTGCCCGACCTACAACGACGTGCAGGATTATAAGGAACGGACAGGGAGAAACCGCGGGCATCCGAAGATCGTTAACATACTGGAGTGGCCGCCGGACTGGTGAAGCTGGCAACGTGCCCCTAAATGAACGGCAAAACTGTAAAAATGGATTATGCAAGGTTCAGGACAGAGCGTGAACTGGTCAAAGCCGTTTTTCGCAACGTAGCGGGATTGAAAACTTATCCCAGCGTTTCGCGTTTGGCACAACAAAATATCGAACCCGATATAGATATACTCAACATCAGTTACCAAAATAAAATAGAAGGTTTTGTCCGCTCAATCACGCCGCTTATTCTGAAAGGTGTGTTCTACTGGATGGCTTTCGCGAAGCCTTTGAGGGTGCCCTCTCGGCCTTCCTTGCCGACGGCATAAGGGATGATGGCGATCTGGTTGATGCCGGTCTTTTTGAGCCGCTTGACCTGCGCGCGGCATTCGGCGACGGTCCCGGCGATGGCGAATTTGTCCACCAGCCAGTCGGGGATCACCTCGGCGTGGTTCGCCTCCTGATCCATGTGGTGGTAA
>JACPFH010000535.1 GCA_016183075.1 Deltaproteobacteria bacterium
CACCTGGCCGCGCAGGAGCAGGGGGCCCTGCGCCGAGCGGTGCATGAGCTTTTCCCAGTTGGCCGGGGCTGCGACAGGGTGCACGAAGACTGGAACGTTGTACTCTGCCGCTATCTCGTACACGGGCCAGAACCGGGGATCATCCGGATAAAGCCCGTCGTAACTGGTCATCATGTGGATTATTCTCATGCCCAATGAATCCAGAGCGCGCCGGAGCTCTGCCAGCGATCCTTTGTCTCCTTCCGCGTCAAAAGCCGCCGCACCGACAATGCGGCCCGGGTAGCGAGCCTGTGCCTCAGCCATTGCATCATTGGCCATCCGCACGCCATCAGAGCGGCTGAGCCCGGCCGCATCGATGGCCATCTCTAACAAACCTGCACAGGTTACCCCGGAGCAGGCAACCCCACAGGCATTCATCTGCGCGATCTGCTGATCCATGTGATCCCAGGCCGAGGGCTGTAAATTGGCGGCAAACTCTTTTCCGGCGACAGCCCGGCGCAAGGGCCCCATCAAGCTTTCGGGGAGGTAATGACTATGACAATCGAAGATGGGTGGCGTCACAGCTCGGTTCATAACGTCTTACTTCTTATCCTCTGCTCACCAGTTGATCTGGAGGCTAGCTACCTCTCGCCGAACCACTCATCCCAACGGCGCGTCAGCAGGCCCTGCCTCGGTGCCTCCTAGTGCTTCCTCGTTTCCCGGCGATCCGACACTAGCACCATCGATTCATTTTCTGCAATCACAAACAGGTTGCCCCGAACAAACTCCCGTGCCCAGACCTTCTTCTTTATCGTAAAGGTCAATAAAACTCATTCGGACCAAAGCCGACGCGGGCTTTGTGCCGGCCGCAGCGTGCTACATGCGATGGCATCTTCATTCTTTTAGATAGGAAATAAAAACGGTAATTTTCTTAATCCCAGGATTCCTTCGCTTGAAATTAACGCCGACAGTTAGGTCGTGGCCCGTGGCATAGTACTTGCAGCCTGCCGGCAGCGGGACTCATGAAGGAGACAGTTTTGATAGCGCTCATTCAGGGAGGTGAAAGATGAAACAAAGCGGGTTCTTCCCGATAAGCGTTTTGATCTTATCCGTTTTGCTAATATGTGATGCCCGGGGTTGGGCCGTAACCGTTGAGCAACTGGTCGCGGGAGCGAAGAAGGAAGGAAAGCTCGACCTCTATGGCCCATCCGTTCTAGGGCCGGCGGGGACGCAAGCGCTGGGCGATGCACTCAACAAGATGTACGGCCTCAATATTACCGCTAATTACCATTCGGCTGGGAATATGGCTCAGGACGCCGGTAAGATCGTGGGCTTGGCAGTTGCCGGGGTGCAGCCTGAGTGGGATGTGATGATTATGACCGACGCCCACCACGCCACGCTCGGGCTCCGAAAGCTGCACGAGGCTACCGACTACAAAAAGCTCGGCATCGATCCAAGAATCATCCACTACGGGAATGGCTCGATCTCTTTCGCCAACCAGTTCGTGTTGCCAGCTTATAACCACAAAATTCTGCCTGCCAAAGATGTGCCCAAGAGCTGGGAAGATCTCTTGGACCCCAAGTGGAAAGGCGGGAAACTGGGCATGTCCACGGCCACCCACCACCTGGCTCGCCTGGCGGCCGGTCCCTGGGGAGAGGAAAAAACCACACGCTATGTAAAGGCGTTGGCCCAGCAAGGCCTCTCACTCGGAAGGCTCGGAGAGCTTATGAGCCGACTTCAACTGGGCGAGATCCTGGTCGCTGTGACCATGACCACCGACTTCCTCCGCAGTTATAGAGCCAAGCAGGCCGCTGCGCCTATTGTCCAGGCTGAAGGTATAGCACCCATAATCGCGCCCGCTATGCAGGCCGGTGTGGTCAAAGGGGCCCGCCATCCGAACACGGGACATTTGTTTACCGTCTTTCTGACGACACTCAGGGGTCAGGAAGTTTACGAGAAATACGGTGGTCTGAGCTCGAGCCTCATCCCGGGCACGACAGCCTACAAGTATGCCCAGGGAAAACAGTTGCTGTACATGTCCGATAAAGATGCCGACCGTGTGGACGGGCTCGCGCGAGACTACGGCCGAATCCTTGGCTTTGGTAATTAGTCCAGGGAAAAAAGAATTTTTGCAATTTTCAGTTTGCCTTGCTTTGCCGTCACATGATCGCTTTGATCGAGGGCCGCTGTTTAATTCGCTCGAGCCATTTCCCAAGCCGGGGCAGGGCGGAGTCCGGCAGAACCCCAAAACCCTCCATCCGGAGGAAGCGCGGCACGAGCGCGGCATCCAGGAGCGAGAACTCGCCGGCAAGATAAGGCTTGTCTCCAATCTCGCGCTCGAACCGCTGCAGCAAATTCTTAAGCTCTCGCTTCGCGCTGTCGAGCAACTCGTGGTTTCTCTCTTTCTCCTCTTTCATAAGCTCCATGCGCAACTTCTGGTAGGGCGCATCGAGATGGTTTAGGCCGTAATCGATGAGGATGCGGATCTTGGCCTTCTTCGCTGGATCGTTGGGCAGAAGCGGGGGCGCTGGGTATTTTTCTTCCAGATACTCGTTGATGATGCAGGATTCGTAAACAACTGTATCCCCATCGATAATCACCGGGACTTTGCCGTACGGGTTGAGCTTCAGAAAATCGGCTTTTTTCTGCTCTCCCTTCCTGAGATCCACCGGGACGGCGTCATAGGACAGATTTTTTTCCGCCAGCACTACCTTCACACGCTGACAGTTGGGAGAGCTGGCAAAGTCGTAGAGCTGGATCTTTCTTTCAGCGCTCATGGCAAACCCCCTTGTAGTTTTGCTCTTGCTTAGCTCAGCCGCTCGCTAAAGGCAAGTAGTTGCGTATTCAGGCTTCAGCCCCTTGCGCTCAGATGCGACTTCTGCTAACGGCTAAGCGACAAAGGAGATCGGGCGTATGAAATTCGGTTTTTGGTGCTTGATCATGGTAATCGGCCTCGCCTTTTCCACGCCCGCGTTGGCGCAGGAGCCCTTTGTAAAGGGAAAGACACTTCGCGTAATCGTCGGCTTCAGCCCCGGGGGAGGTTTCGATGTCTACAGCCGGACCATTGCCCGGCATATCGGGAAGCATATTCCGGGCAACCCCACTGTCGTTGTGGAGAACATGACCGGGGCGGGAAGCCTGGTCGCCGCCAATCACGTCTTTAAAGTCGCCAAAGCCGACGGCCTTACCGTCGGAAGTATCAACGGCGGCATTTTCATCCAGCAGCTTTTGGGGTGGCCGGGGATCGAGTTTGATGCTCTCAAGTTCGAGCACCTGGGAGTGCCGGTGAAGGACAAATCGGTCTGCGTCATGACCAAAGCAAGCGGGATTACAAGTATGGAAAAATGGGTCGCCTCAAAGGCGCCCGTCAAGCTCGGCGCCACTGGACCGGGCTCTGCGACGCACAACGTTCCACGGATCCTCAAGGAAGCGCTGGGCCTTCCGATCCATCTGGTCACCGGTTATAAAGGCATAGCTGATATTCGCCTCGCGGCCGAAAGCGGGGAGTTAGCGGGAGCTTGTGGATGGACCTGGGACTCGCTTAAGGCGACGTGGTCCAGGGCGCTAGACGCGGGCCATGCGGTGGTGGTGCTCCAGACGCTGCCTCAAGCCCATCCGGAGCTGCCAAAAGTTCCCTTAGCGGTCAAGTTCGCCAAAACTGAGGAGGCGCGGCAATTGATTCAGGCTGGGATTCATGATGTATCCGACGTGACCTACTCTTACGTTTTGCCCCCTGCCACGCCGAAGGAGCGCGTGCGCGTTCTTCGCCGGGCTTTCATGGATACCATGGGTGATCCGGAGTTCGTGGGCGATGCCAAGAAGTCCAGATTAGGCATAGATCCGCTGACAGGCGAAGAGTTAGAGAAGACGGTGGCGAGCCTCTTCAAACTGGATCCGACCATCGTAGCTCGGTTAGCGGAGGTTCTAAAGTAGC
>JACPFH010000536.1 GCA_016183075.1 Deltaproteobacteria bacterium
GCGATGACGTTGAGATTGCGCCATGCTGAACCTTCCCAATTCCCTGACGCTGTTCCGCATCCTTACGGTGCCGGTTTTTTTGATCCTGATCTCTTCGAGCCTTTATCTGGAGGCCCTGGCGGTCTTGATTCTCGGCGGCCTGACGGATGCCGTGGATGGCGCGGTGGCGCGCATCACCGGCCAACAGACTTCCTTGGGCGCCTATCTCGATCCGGTGGCCGACAAACTGCTGGTCATGAGCTCCTTCGTCACGCTCGGCCTCATCGGTGGCCTGCCCTCATGGTTGGTGGTCCTCGTATTGAGCCGGGATATTATCATTCTGTTCGGCTATGGGGTGATCTATTTCCTCGTCGCCGAGCGGCTGAGGATTCAACCCACTGCCATCGGCAAGTTGAACACGTTCCTGCAGCTTTTGACCGTCGGTGTGGCGCTACTTTCCCTTTACGATGCGGGGCTTCTCCCTGCGTCGTTGCGCGAAATCCTGATTATTGCCACGGCGCTGACAACCGCGGTCTCGGGCTTGCACTACATCTATCGAGGATTGGTATGGCTGCAGAACCGTGCCCATTCCCTGCCCCGGCTAAGTTGACAGGGTTGATAAAAATTGGTAGGAAAATCAGACGTTTGCGTTTCCAGGGGGGATTTTTGAAATCCCCTCTTAGATTTCAAAGGCACTGACCGGCTGGTGGCAGGCAATAGGTGGCACAGTACACATTTGTAAGACTGTTGCCTATCGCCTCATGCCTGCTGGCTGAGCCATGTAGGCACGTAGCTCAGTGGGAGAGCGCTTCCTTGACACGGAAGAGGTCGGCGGTTCAATCCCGCCCGTGCCTACCATTTTTGAAAAGGCAAGAAGCACCAGGAGAAAGTTTTTAATGTTGAA
The DNA here is from genome assembly GCA_016183075.1 of Deltaproteobacteria bacterium. Taxonomy (GTDB): domain Bacteria; phylum Desulfobacterota; class Binatia; order UBA9968; family UBA9968; genus 2-12-FULL-57-22. The sequence continues at coordinate 884 of JACPFH010000536.1, forward strand.
TTTTGAGTTTTAAGTTTTCCCGGATAACTGAAAGCCAAGAACTAGAAACTAAAAACTATTGCTATCGGCTGTTGCCTGAACTTGATGTGTTGATGGATAGAATCCGTGTGACTTTGCCGGGCGGAAAAGTGATAGAGGCTCCACCCGGCGTGAAAATTCAGGAGATCGTTTCCTCCCTGCGGCTTAACGGCCATATCATCGCGGCCAGAATCGATGGTGTCGCGGTCGACCTCGACCGGGCGCTCAGCGGCGATTGCGCTGTGGAGTGGATCCCCCTGGATAGCCCCGAGGGCCTCGATATCTTGCGCCACTCGACGGCTCACCTGATGGCGCAAGCGGTCCAAAGCCTATTTCCCGGCACCCAGGTGACGATCGGGCCGACGATAGAGAACGGCTTCTATTACGATTTCGACCGGGAGTCCTCGTTCACACCCGAGGAACTCGAGATGATTGAAGCGCGCATGCGGGATCTGGCAGCTTCGAATTTGAGAATCACGCGCGAGGAGATGCCGCGGGAGAAAGCGATCGAGCTATTTCGCTCCATGGGCGAAGACTATAAGGTGGCCATCTTGGAAGAGATTCCGGACCACACGGTTTCCCTTTATCGTCAGGGCGACTGGGTGGATCTCTGCCGGGGGCCGCATGTTCCCGAGACCGGAGTCATTCGCGCCTTCAAGCTTACCGGGATTGCGGGGGCGTATTGGAGGGGCGACGAGCACAACGAGATGCTGCAGCGCATTTACGGCACTTCGTGGCAGAGCAAAGAGGCGCTGCGCGAGCATCTTCGGCTTTTGGAGGAAGCGAGGAAGAGAGACCATCGAAAGCTCGGTCAAGAGCTCGGTCTTTTTATGGTTTCGGAGACCATTGGGCCCGGCCTTCCGATTTGGCTCCCGAAAGGAGCGATGGTCCGCTCGATCTTGGAACGCTATATCGTTGATCTCGAGCGCAGCTTGGGCTATCAGCATGTCTATACGCCGCAGCTTGCGCGCGTTGATCTGTACAAGCGGTCGGGTCATTGGGATCACTTCAAAGATAACATGTATCCTCCTATGCGTTTCGAGGATAAGGAAGAGTTGGTCCTCCGGCCCATGAATTGTCCGCACCATGTCCTTATCTACAAGCGTGAACTACATAGCTACCGCGATTTGCCGCTGCGCATCGCCGAGCTGGGGACGATGTACCGCTACGAACGCTCAGGGGTGCTTTCCGGGCTTTCACGGGTGAGGGCGATGACCCTGAATGACGCCCATATCTTTTGTCTACCGGAGCAGATCCAATCGGAAACTGTGGGAGTTCTCCGGCTGATTGAGCGGGTGTACCGGGATTTCGGATTCAAGGATTACTGGTACCGCCTCTCGCTTCGCGATGCGAAAGACAAGACCAAATTCGTGGACAATGATGCCATGTGGGACAACGCGGAGCGCTACTTGCGTCAGGCTTTGACCGAGGTCGGCATCGCGTACGTGGAAGCATCCGGGGAGGCGGCCTATTACGGCCCAAAGATTGACGTTCAGTTAAACGACGTCTTGGGGCACGGCGAGACTCTGTCGACGGTGCAGCTTGATTTCTACCTGCCTGAACGGTTTGATCTTGAGTACGTCGACAAGGACGGGCAGCGCAAGCGGCCCGTGATGATCCACCGTGGCGTTATCAGCACGATGGAACGCATGATGGCTTTCCTTATCGAACACTATGCAGGCAATTTTCCGCTGTGGCTGTCGCCGGTGCAGATCAGGCTCATGACCGTCACGGACGAGCACAAGGGCTACGCGGAGAAGATATTGCGGCGGCTTCTGGCTATGGGCTGGCGCGCGGAGCTCGACGGCCGCAACGAAAAGCTCGGCTACAAGATCCGCGAGGCGCAGATGGCGAAAATCCCTTACTCGGTGGTCGTCGGAGATCGGGAAATGAAAAATCAGACCGTCGCGCCCCGCCGAAGGGGCGGCCAGACCCTCGAGCCTATGCCGGTAAGCGCTTTCATCGAGCTTCTGGGTGAGGAGTTCGCACGCGAGTTGGGCGGGGATAAGCCGACGGCA
>JACPFH010000537.1 GCA_016183075.1 Deltaproteobacteria bacterium
GCCTTGGCGTCGCGCTCGTCCACCGCGTCAAACGTGAGCGCGACAACGCCGCTGGGAGCACGCACGGCCTTTATTTCGAATTTCATCGCTTGTCCTGTCCGCGCTACCAGTTGGTAATATCGGCTGCCTCGCCCGTGCCGCCGAGAATAACCAGCTTTCGTGGATCCTCCCGAACGGCATCTCGAATCCTCGCGGCCACCAGCTCCAGGGCCTCGTCCCAGCTAGTCTCCGTCCACTTCGGGTCAATGCCCAGTCCCTTCCCAGGGTTCGTCCTCACCATGGGAGCCGCTGGGCGACCAGGATCGTAGAAAGACATTACGCTGGCGAGTCCCTTGGCGCATATCCTGCCGTAGTTGTGGGGGCTCTGAGGATCACCCTCGATGTTCACAATAACCCCGTTTCGCCGGCGCACTCTAATCCCGCAGCAGTTCGGGCACACCCGGCAAACGCTGGGGATCCAAGCATCGTCGGAACCGGAATGGTCCGACTTCGCTTTCGGGGAACTTTGAACCGTTTTCGACACCTCGTGTCTCACTTGCCTTTGTTTTTGTCCTTGAGGTCCGACAGGCTCTTGATCTGGGGCGACACCATGAAATAGCCATCTGGCTTGTTGATCAGTCCGGCGATGAATACCTGATCCAGGCCCCCAGCAGCCATTCCATAGTGCCTGCTGGGTTACCCGGACCTAACGCGCTATCCGGTCGGGTGGCACCGGCCCCTCATAGCGCTCTACCTGGACCAGGTTGGTAACATGACCGGGCGTCACCGGACTCTCGGGGTCAGTCAAGAACAGATTGGGAGTGCAGCCCCAATCCACCCCCTCTTTGTCCGGCTCGTAATTACCGCCGTGGTGGATCACCACAACCCCCGGCATGATCCGCGATGTGACGTATGCGGGAATAATCCCCACGCCTTTATCGTTAAAGACCCGCACAAGCTCCCCGTCCTCCACTCCTCTGGATTTGGCATCCGCCACATTCATCCATACGGCGTGGCGGTAGCAATCACCACGGAGCAAGGGCACGTTCCAGAAAGTCGTGTGGTTTCGGTATCTCGGATATGCGCTCAGCAGAAAGAGCGGAAACCGCTCGACGTCGCCATGGTCCATGCCCCGAAACATAGGCTGGTAAGCTGGAATAGGGGGGAGGTCGCCCCAGTCGTTGGGCAGGTTATCGATCAGTTGGCCGTAACCGTCAACATGCGATTCTCCCCTCTGGGATTCATCCCCAATGAGATAACTGAAGATTTCAATCTTGCCGGTGCGGGTCTTGAAGGGCTTCTTGCCCTGGATCTGCTCTCGAAATGAATGATACGGGCGGTCGTAATTCTCTTGAACGTTGATGAGGCCGGTTTTGCGGAACTCCTCCCACGAGGGCGCCCCGAAGCCGCGGTCATGGAGCGCCTTGGAAATCCGGTCGTACTCCTCCTGGAGATATCGCTCCCAGGCCTGCTTCCAGCCCGTCTTCCAATCCTTTCCGTCGCCATAGCTCTGGTAGTATCGGTTGTACTGCTCGCCGATCCCCAAACGGCCGGCCAGTTCTGAAAAGATCCAGTGAGCTGGGCGCGCCTCCCCCGGCGGCTCCACCACCCCAGGCACGAACGTGATGTTGGCGAAGCCTCCGTAGGCGGAGCCGTAGATGCGGCTGTCCTCCAGGCTCTGATCGGCAATCGGGAGGATTACGTCTGACCAGTACAAGGCCGGGCTCATGTGACTGTGCATCCAGACGATCATCTCCATCCGCTCCATGGCTTTGATGTGATCCCCGGTGGAATCGGCCGCGTTGATGAGCGTTCGGTTATTGTGAAGCCAGGAGCCGCCGCCAAAAAGCATCTTGGGGTTGGGAAGAGAAAGATCCGTGAAGGCGTCCCACGTCACGGTCCGAGTGTATGGCGTTCCGGCAGCGATGACCTCCTGTTGCGCGGTTCCGGCAGTCGTCGGCGCTCGCCAACCGATGATGCGTTTATACTCCTCAACGCTCATCTCACCTCTTTGGACTTTCTCCAGGAGCAAGACCATCTGGGCCCATTTGTGGCTCCGATACATTTTTGGCACCATGCGCTTGGGAATCTCGCCGTAGGGCATCATTGAAGGAGGCCTTGGGTGTGTCGCCATCAAAGTGGGCACCGCGCCTCCAGGAACCCCCCAATAGCCCATGATAGCCTGAAGAGCCATCGCCGCCCGCACCGTGTTCTCTCCACGGCTTTTGCGAGGAGGTCCCCACCCCAGCCACAGCCAGGTGGGTTTCTTGGAAGCGTACAGGCGGGCGAACCCTCGAATGGTCTCGGCAGGAACGCCGCAGATCCGTTCGGCCCACTCGGGTGTCTTAGGCGCACCATCTGTCTCGCCTAAGATGTACGCCTTCCACTCCTCGAGGCCTTCGAGGTCAACGAATTCTTCCACAAACTCCCGGTCATACAGTCCCTCAGTGATGAGGACGTTAGCCACGCCCAGCATCATGGCAGTGTCTGTACCCGGTTTGATAGGGACCCACTGATCGGCCAACACCTCAGCGGCCACCGTATACCGGGGCTCGATACAGATGACGGGGACACCCCTTTCCCGGGCCATCTTGATGAAGTAGGCAAGCTGGTGGCCGGGTCCGAAGTGGATGACCGTCGGCTCAAAGCCCCACAGAACGATCATCTTCGCATTCATAAGCACATCGGCCATGTCGTTGGAGCCGCCTTCGCGCAAGGACCATCCAGGCACACCCGTCATCAAGTGAATTGCTAACCGACCAGCGTCCCAGGAGCACCAGCCCCAGCCCTCGACGCCCGCTCC
>JACPFH010000538.1 GCA_016183075.1 Deltaproteobacteria bacterium
CAGACATCGCGCCGATAGCCAGCCAGCGCATCAAGGCTAAGCTTCCCATCTGAGATCCCTCCTTTGGTTGCATCGAAACTCGAACCTATGTCAGGGGTAGGACCCTGTCAAGCAACCTATTCTTTCCCATCCAGTTCGTACACAAGATTCGCTTTAATGGCGGCATCGATCGCCGGAGCCATGGGATTGCGGATCTCCTCGGCAATATGAGCCATGGCGCCGAGCGTGCGCCCAATCAAGGCGAAGGCTTTGGTGATCTGCCACGGCAGACCCATGTCCAGGGCGATCGCCCCAATGGCCCCGGTGACGTTTACGGGGAAGCGGCGGTTGTGTCGCTTCTCGGCGGCGCGCGCGACACGCTGGATGAGGTCGCAGTAACGCCCGTAAACGCCCGTCTCCCGCGCGATCTGGAACAACTTGTCGGCGCGGGGATCTCCTTCGGCATGCGTCCGATGACCGATTCCCGCAATCCGGGTCTTGATGGCCGCGTACTTCTCGACTATAGACGCCCCTACCTTGTCGAGATCCGTTTCCTGACTATCCCGCGGGAGCTCTTCTACGAGCATTTTCGCCGACCACTCCGAAGACCCCAAGTGGACGCTACCGGCGCCGCAAAGGGCGGCCGCTACGGCCGCCTGGATTGCTTCGGGAGCGTTATGGTAAACCAGGCGCGCCGCAACGACGTGGGAGACCATGCCGTGCTCGACCAGTATGACCAATAGGGCGTCGATCATGCGCGCCTCTTTTTCCGTAGGGAATCGCCCTATCAGCATGAGACCCGTCATCTGGCTGAAGGTGATTTTCCCCAGCAGTTCCTCGGTCAAATCATGACCGCGCACGAGAATCCGGTGAAGCTCGGCCTTGCCGAGTCCGGTGACGATTTTAGGCAGATCCGCCATAGTCTTCCCTCCTCCTTATCGATTGATGCGCAGGACTCAATCTTTGCCCTGGCGTATGGTTAGTGATCCTTAAGAAACTGGCCGAGCTCGAGCCGGGTATCCCAAAGCGGCTCCGCGCTGCTGATCTCCGGGCAAAAAACGTCGACGCACAGCAGGGTCCCGCAGCCCGGGCAGATAAATTCCTGGTAGACGGCGCGATACGGCTCGCCGGAAGGCAGCCCGCGGCCGGCAAACTCTTCCAAATGACGAATTCGCGCCAGAGCGTGCTCTTTGTAATTATCCTGACCGCTGCAAAGAAGCCGCGCGCACCTCCCGCAGCGAATGGCGAATTCCCCGTCGGCTCTGACGAGATCGATGCACTCGTGAAATCGAATCACCGCTTGCCAGTCACGATCCCGGGCAATTTCCCTTTGCGCTTCGCGGTTACGATACTTCCCTTCCCGCAAGCGCTCCGCGCGCAGCTCGGAGCGCCTCACGGGCGTTCGCTCGCCGTCCAGCCTGCCGGTGGCGCCGTCAACGACGACTCCGTAGATCGTCTCGGCGGTGCGCCGCGAGATCAAGCCGTAGCTCAAGTCGCGCGCCACCAGGCCGGGATCACGCTCCAGGGGATCCCCATATCCACCGCCGCAAAAAACGTAGTCCGTAACCAACCAGTGCTCCGGAATGCCGATTCGTGGCGGCGCCCCTTCCGGTATGCGCGGCTCCCCCCACTTCTCTTCGCGAATCGCCTCCACAGTCGTCGGATAGACTCCCTTGCGTAGCCGGTCGAGGATACCCGGTGGAGTCTCGTAGAGAAGCCGCTCACCGCCAAAGCCGACTGGATAGCCGCCGAAAAGGCCGAACGCAAACTCCGGGACGCCGCCATAAGGCTTGTATTCGACGCTCAGATCTTGGGCGCCGAATGCCACATAGATCCGATACGTGCCGGCTCCTCCTTGGAATTTGCCGAACCCGCCGCCGTCCGTAAGATGATTTCTCGTCAGATAGATAAACGGGTACTGCATTTCGACCCGCTCGACGTCCGAGATGCCTCCCGAGGGGATGTTCATGTGACCGCCGGAGTGAATGCCGTCCCGCGTCGGCGTCGCGCCGAGACCCGAGCCATGAATATCGTAGAGGCCCTGGGCTACGGGAATGCCCTCTCGGTTGTGACCGCCGTAAAAATAGCCCGGCCCGCCGGCCGTCCAGTGACCGGCCCAGGTTGCGTTGATATCTTCAAGCTTGCCGGCGGCATAGAGCATTTTGGCCACGCACTCATTGATCGCCGCGACGATCGCCGTTCCCACGCGCGGGCCGTGGGCGCACGCCGAAGGGTAACGGCAGTGGAGAATGGACCCTTCGGGAACCTTGAGGCGCACGGGCACTAGCTTGCCGTCGCTCCATGGGACGTTCCAGAAAAGCGTGTTCGTCATCGAGATCGCGACATGGGCAAGCGTGTTCGGCAGCGAGGAGTTGAGATCTCCCGCCGACTGTTCGCTCGTGCCGCTAAAGTCGATCTCCAGCTCGTCGCCGGTTTTCGTGAGGCGGGCCACGATCTGATACACCTGCGCTTTGCCCGTCTTGCGGTCCGGCCGCGTCCCGTAAGAGCGCGCCGTCCAGGCCCCGTCGGGAATGGAGCGCAACCGCTCGCGCGCCAGGCGCTCGGCGTCTTCGATGAGCTTCTGACCACCGGCCACGACAAAATCCTCACCCATCTTCTCCACCAGCCGCAAATAGCGGGACGCGCAGATGTTGTTGGCGGCGATGCGGCTTTTCAGGTCCAAACCAACGTACTGCGGGTCCCGGCACTGTTGCACGATGGTTTGAAAGACATCGTCGCGGAACTCGCCACGCTCGACGACCTTGAGGCCCAAGATTCGGATACCCTCATGAAAGATCTCCGTCGCTCCGCCACGCAGCGGCCCGCCGACATCCGCCGTATGTGACGAAGAAGCGGTCCACGCAATCAGCCGGCCTTGATAAAAGATCGGCTTGACCACCATCTGATCGTAGGTATGCGCCCCCGCCGTATAGGGGTCGTTCTGAAAGATCTGGTCTCCCTCGAAGAAGCCGGGACTCTTGCCGAACCACTCGATCAGTTTCTTGATCGCATCTGAGGTGGCGGCCGCAAAGCGCAGGTGGCCGGAGCAGGCCAGGATCATGGTGCCGTCCGGGGCATAGAAACTCGACATACATTCGCCGCCCTGGGCGACTATCGGCGAGGCGGTCACCCGCTGCAGCGCGATGCGCCCCTCCTCAGCAATCGCCCAAAGTCGATGGGCAAAAATCTCGAATTTGATCGGATCCATCGAATCCTGCATGGCTCTCCCTTTACAAGCGGTTTCCCAAAAACGACGCTCCACAAACCAGCTTTACGATCTTGGAGGCCTGCGGGCGAGGCTTTTTACATCTCATGCGCCTTCGCAGGCCAAAGAAAAGAAAACTCCCTTTCAGATCAACGGGCATGCCTTGTCCGTCTTCGTGAGCCGATACATAAAACAGTTCGCCCGCTTTTTCAACCGAGCCCAGGTATCAACGAGATTTTCCTTGGCACGAGTGTCAGGGTTGTGCCGAAAAGCCTCTCGATGTAAAAGTCATCAGTCAAGGAGATGCTTACTTGAAGTCCGGCGTAACTTTTACGGCCTGGATCCGCTTGCGAAAAGGAAGGGGCAGAAGGCTCCTCCACCATGTCGAGGCTATTTCGACGGTTTCATGGCTCGCCCCTTGTTTGCCTGTAGGCGCCAGAGCGCGGGCGCGGGTAGCGTGATCCAGAGAGCAGGCTTTGCAGCCTCTCGCGCTGCTCCGCCGACAACTGCCCTTTCCCCTGCTCGATCGCGCGGATGCGGGCAAACCTCAGGTCGGCGCGCAGCCTTTCTATCTCGCGCACCTTCGCTTCGATCTGCTTGAGATCCACCGGTTCGGCTTCCAGCAGCGCCGAAAGGTCCATCTCGCCAACGCGCAGGTCGGCCTCGTTCTTGATCGCCTGGCGCTCAAAATCGGCCCTCAGGCGCTCCAGGCTCCGAACCTGCTCGGGGGGATAGAGCCAGATCGTCGCGGTGACGAAGTATAAAGGATATCAGAGGACGTTCCCCGCGTCTCTCCGGGTCAACAAAGTGTTCGCTCCAGCGACTACCCCATTCCTGAA
>JACPFH010000054.1:0-401 GCA_016183075.1 Deltaproteobacteria bacterium
GCGGCGGCCGGGCCGATTCCGGGAAGAACCCCTACCAGGGTCCCCAGCAACACCCCGATAAAGGCGAAGGCCAGGTTCTTCAGCGTAAGGGCTACCGTGAACCCGTAGAGTATGCTTTGAATCGTGTCCAAGCTGTTGCCTAATTTCCGAGAAGGCCGGCCGGGAGCTGGGCCTTGAGCCAGAGATCAAAAACCGCGTACGAAACGGTGGCCACGAGCAGGGCGACCGCCAGAGAGAAGGCCCATCCCCTCCGCTCGACGATCTTCAGCAGGAACCAGATAAAAAAGAAGGTGGTGAGAAGGAACCCCAGCCACTCCAGCAACAGGGTGAAGCCGAACATCACCAGGGCCACCAGAAAAATCCGGCCCCAGTTTCCCCATGCTTCCCCTTCCTTCAGATCT
>JACPFH010000054.1:436-7243 GCA_016183075.1 Deltaproteobacteria bacterium
CGCATAAAACGAGAAAAAACCGGAACCCGGCCTGTGATAGGTTCCGAGCCCCAGCCGGGAGCTTTCCAGACAGACGTAGAGAGAAACAAGGGCCATGAGAAGCCCGATCCAACGGTCAGCCTTGATCATTGATTCTGCTGAAAAACCCCGTTCACCCTTCGACAATGCTCAGGGCGAACGGGAATTAGACTGACAGCGTTGACGATTTTCCGTTCTGCTGAGGCCCTCGAAGCATGAGCCCGTCGAAGCATGAAAAGCTGGTTTTTCAGCAGAATCATCATTCGTCTCTACGGGCGGGGAAGCCGGAAAATCTTGCTTCGCGGTAAAGCGAATGCTGCTTTTCGAATGAGGGCCTATTCCGCCTTGATGCCGGCTTTTTTGGCGACATCCTGGACAGTGGAGAATTCTTTCTTGATCCGTTCGGCCATTTCCTGCGGACCTTCGTAGGCCACTCGCCATCCGATTTTCTGCAACTTCGCTACATTTCCCGGGTCCCTGAGCGCCTTCTCAAAGGCCGGGACCAACTTCGCCATCGCGTTCTTGGGAAGGTTGGCCGGCCCGTAGAACCCGAACCAGACCTCCAGGTTCACCGCCGACAGACCTTTTTGAGCAAAGGTCGGAACCTGAGGGAATTCCTTGAGCGGCGCCACGCTGGCCAGCGGCCGCAATTTTCCTCCTCTGACGTGGTTGATCAAAATGGGCCAGAGCTGCATGGCGCAGTCGATGTGGCCTCCCAGCAAAGCCGCAAGGTTCGGTCCGGACCCCTCTTTGTACGGAACTATGGTGAGCTTTACCCCGGCCGCCACGTTCAATAGCTCCAGATCAATGCCTCCCACAGCGGTTGCGCCCGTGGTGCCGCAGGTAACCTTGCCGGGGTTCTTCCTGGCATGGTCGAGAAATTCCTCCAGGCTCTTCCACGGCGCGGGAGCATTAACCACCAGGACGGTCGAACCGGTGCCGAGGCGAGCGATCGGCGTAAAATCCTTGAAGGGATCGTAGGGAACCGACGCGAAGACGGGCGAAAAAGTAAACACGGAATTGTTGAGCGTTCCCAGGGTGTACCCGTCAGGCTTTGACTTGGCCACAAAGTCAGCCCCTACAACGCCGCCTCCTCCGCCTGCCTTATACTCCACGGCGATCTGAGTCTTCAGCTCTTTTTCCAGTGACTCGCTCAGGATTCGAGTCACTACGTCATTGCCCGAGCCCGGTCCGAGGGGAATGACGATCTTTACCGGCTTGTTCGGATACGTTTCCTGGGCCGGCGCTGCGCCGGCGGACCCTAGAGCAAAGAAAATTGCGGCAAGAGTTGCAGTTACTGTTTTCATCATGTCTCTCCTCATGCGCCCGACGCCATAGGGTGCGAAATCGAGGCGATGCTAGCACAGGCGCCGCCCGGGGTAAAGAAAAAGTTCATCCATGGACGGGCCAACGCGGAGCGACGGAGGGGAGCGCGAGCGAGGCTGCGGACCGTAGTAACATGTAGGCCGGCGCAGGACCTGACCATTTTGAACTGTTTGAACGTTTGGAACGTTTTGAACGCCGAACCGGTTCAAGCCGTTCAAGTCGTTCAAATCGTTCAACCGGTCGGCAGGAGCCCATCGGCCGCAGCCGCGTCCGCCTGAGGCGGATCAGCCTCAGGCTGAAGCACGCTCCCCGAGGGAGCTTTCGAAGGCCAATGGGTCATTTGAGAATCTCCTTCAGCCGGGCGGCCACGGCAGGCTCGAGCCGTAGGAGCTCTTTGACGTTGCGCTCCAGCTCTTCACCCGACCCAGGGTTGATCTCCAGCCTGGCCTTGGCGGCCTCCTGAAGCAGTTCCGGATCCTTGAGGGTCTCCATAAGCGCCTTGCGCAGGATCTCGACCCGCTCCTTCGGCGTGCCCGGCGGCAGAACGTAGGGACGCACCGCAGCGCCGTGAGCTTGGGCCACCGCCTGGATGAGTTTTCGCCCCTCATCCGTCTTAGCCAGGTTCATCGCCAGAGGGACCTTGGGAAGCTCCGCATGGGGTTTCGGGCCAAGTTGAACCACAATGATGACATCCCCCAGCTCAAGCTCTTTCCTCCAGGTCGATCTAAAGGATTGCCATGAGTTGCTGAGGCCGGCGACCTCGCCGCTGTTAAAGGCCAAACGAATCGGGGCGGTCCCCTTATATCCGGTCACGACCTGGATGGGCAAACCAAGGGCGGCCTCAGCGACTTTGGCGGTATCGTAGGTACCGTCGCCCGGTGCTATGGCGCCAAATTTGATTGCGGTCCTGGACGCCAACCATTGCTCTATGCTCGTGACGCCCGTGGCCTTGGCAACCCCAAAGACAAAGTTGTCTTGAGCAGGCACCCCAACGTATTCAAACTTAAGCGCGTCGAACTCAATCCCCGACTTCCCGAGGAGCTGTTGCAGGAATTGTCCGCCAACGAAATGACCAACGGTCAGACCGTCCGGCTTGGCTACCTTGAAGAGATGGTTCGCCGATACCAATCCCCCCGCGCCGGGCATGTTATCCACGATGATCGTGGGGTTGCCGGGAATGTGTCTGCCAAAGTGGCGGGCGATAAGACGAGTGTACGTATCGTATCCTCCCCCCGGCGAGGTCCCAACAATGATTCGAATTGTTTTCCCTTCGTAGAAAGGCTGAGCGCTGCGGGCGGTTTGCCCACTCGGCGCCAGCAAAACCGACAGAAGAACCGAGGCTGCCGTCCAATGCGCGAATCTCATGATCTCGTTCCCCCTTTCAGAATAGCTCAATACTGCCAGTCGGGCCAAGCCGTCAAGAGAGGGCCGCGAACGTCTTTTCCCGCAACGGAGGGGGCGACCGAAGGAAGCGCGAGCGAGGCTGCGGACGTCCGGTCGCAGACGGTACGACTCATGGCACAGGCCCATCGGCCGCAGCCGAGAGCGCGCTTCCCGAGGGAGCCGGGGACAGGCACCGCTTCGCGGAGCCAGTCCCCTCCGGCCGCGGAGGTTCTTTGCCGCGACCGAGGGAAGCGCGAGCGAGGCTGCGGACGTCCGGTCACAGACGGTACGACTCATGGCACAGGCCCAGCGGCCGCAGCCGAGAGCGCGCTTCCCGAGGGAGCAGACTCCATCGGCAGCCGTGTGATGGCTCACCCCCCGAGAAGCTTTCGAGGGAATCCGGGCTAGTAGGATTGTTCCCCTCTCGCTCGCCAATACTCGAAGATGGCCGGCATGATCGAGATCACGATGATGGCGACAATAACATAGTGGAAGTGTTCCTTTACAACCGGCAGGCCTGCGAACCCGTAGCCGGCGAGTAGGAATGATGAGGTCCAGGCGATCCCGCCGGCCACGTTGTAGAAGGCAAATCGCGGGTAGTCCATCCGGCCGATGCCGGCCACGAACGGCGCGAAGGTACGGACAATGGGCACGAAGCGAGCTATGACGATCGTCTTGCCGCCGTATTTTTCATAGAAGCGGTGCGCGCGGTCCAAGTACTGCTTATTGAGCAGCCACGAGTCCTCGCGCGAAAACACCTTCGGCCCAAGCCAGCGACCCGCCGTGTAGTTGGCCGCGTCCCCGATTATAGCCGCAATGCTAAGCAATACGAGCACCCAGTGAACTTGAATCGGCGAGCCTTCGCTGTAAGGCGTTACGACAAGTCCGGTCTCACAAAAAATAATAAGGAAGAGAACGGCGTAGAGCCAGGGCCCGAGCATTCCAGCCCAAGTATTGAGATGACGGTCTAAGTGCAAGAAGATGTCTATCGCGGAGCCGAGCCAGTCCATAAACTGATTGATTATGCCATTTTTCTCGCCTGTGCTCCATGGGGCAACAGCCTGCAGCCCGGGACGAGGCGCTATTATCTCCGCAAGCCAAGCCCCTTAAAAAAGCCTGCCTTCTCAAGATTCTCAACAAACGAGTTATCAAAAAATTCCCTCGGGTCGGTATTTCGCGCGGCGGGGAATTCTTTCTCATCGAGATAATCAAATTGAGCCCGGATCACTTCCGGCCTTACGGCCAGACTGTTATCCCAATAGGGAGCAAACGCGTCATAGGTCCCATCAAGCATCTTCGGGTCGTCGATCTTCGCGTATTTGGCAATCGCCTTCTTGGCGACGGATGGATCCGTTTTCGCGAGCAGCACTCCTTCCGCAATCGCTTTCAAAAAGGCATACGTGGTGTTCGGATTGCGCTTGAGGTAACTCTCAGTCGCGCTGTAGGTAACCTGGATGCCGGGGATATTGAGCCTGCCGATATCTGCCAGAAGATTCAGCCCGGCCTCTCGCGCCTTTAGGGTATTAGGGGCCGACAGGGTTCCTGCGGCGGTCTTGCCGGTGATAATTGATATGAGCACTGCTGGAACAGTCTGAACGTAGAGGATGCTTACCTCCTTGTCCGGAATTATGCCGTTTTTCTTCAACGTCTCGCGGGTGGCGGCATCGACGGCGGCTCGCGGGGTGGTTGCGGCAACTGTCTTTCCCCGCAGCTGCTGAATAGAGGTGATCTCCTTTACGCCCCACATCTGAAATATAAGCTGCTGCAGCGTGCCGCCAAAGTATTTGACGCGCGCCCCCTTGAGGCGCGCGCTAATAAGCTCCGAACCGGCCGTTGAGAAGTCGACCTCGCCTGCGACCACAGCCTGCGCGGCGACTTGGGGATTGAGAACCTGGAACTTCACGTTCAGGCCATATTTCTTAAACAGGCCTGCCTCGTAGGCCACCCAGACCGGCGTAAAGCCTCCGCTGGGTTGGGTATAGACAACCACAACGTCGCTCTTTTCCGGCTTCCCGCCTACCTCGCTTGCCGCCAAACATTCGGAAGAGACAACGGCAAACATCGAGCCGAGCAGGACTGACAGCCACTGTCCGTATCGAATCCGGCACACCGGGTTTAGACTTGCCATACTCTTTTGTCCTCCTACTACCATTTATTTTTTCCTCCAGTTTCCCTGCGCATCTTCAATCCACCAGCCGGATCTTGCCTGCTCGATCCAGCTTTTTGCGAAAATCCTCTTGATGTCCGCCACCCTCTCCCTGGGAAAATTATTCGCTCTCGCGATTTCGCCGTACAGAGCTTCCCGGTCGCGGTTCTCCGCCCCTACGAGCTGTTGGACTTCTGCGCGCTCTTTGAGGTTTAGACCCTCCGTCGTCCGGACAACCAGTAGACCGTCCCTACTGATCCCGACATTTCCCCTGTCCATATAGGGCTTGATGGATTCGCTGCGTGCCTTGATCGAATCCTTCAACCCTCGTATCGCGGGATTGGAGACATTGACATCGGCCTCTTGGGCAAAAGCCTCCCTGGCAAAGCCGGCAAAGGCGTAATTCCTTCCCGCAACGGTGCTCCCGCTCTTCGGGGCTTCCTTGACGCCTTCCTTTCCTTGTTCTCCCCAGGTTTCTCCCACGATCTTGTCCGCGGCACGCTGCACCGCCGCGGCGGGAAAATAGATGTTCACGGTGACACAGGCGGCTACGACTGGCGCCAGCGAAAGAAGAAGTTTCTTATACATGGATCCCTCCCTACGGGCGCCCCGGTGATTTCGGGCCCGCCGTCTTTTGGATGCGCTCTAGCCTGCGCAGCAGCTCGCTGAAGCCGATTTCTTGGGTGTGGCTAATGATGTTCACCGTGGGCGGAAGTAAAGTCCCGACGACGAGGTATTCCTTTCCGTCCCTGGTCTCGACGCCGCGCAAAACAAGCTTATCGTTTTTTAGCGCCGCCCTAAAGCCAAGCTTGCTGTAACGAAAAAAATCGAGCAATCCGGCAAGCCCGCCATAGATGACGCCGGCTTCATTTCCCGAGCTCAGGACCGTTATCTTATTCAATGCTTCCACGCTTATCCACTGGCTGCCCCCGGTTTTTTCGACCGTTTGGACGTTGGCCCGGAATTGAGCCGGCTGCCCCTGCGCAATGACAAGATCTTCGACGGTTCCCGCCAGGACTCCCGAGATGCGGCCGAATTGGAATGTTTCCGAGGCCTGTTCCAGGTCAAGCGCTTCGAGCCCGACATCCATCCTGATCGATCGCACAGGCGAGAGGGGCTGGCCGATCTCCATCCCGCGAATGGTGACTCGCCCGCCAAAAACGTTCAAAGTGACGGTGCCATTGCTCCTCAGCGAATCTCCTACCCAGCGGACTTCCGGGATGGATCCCGACACGGTGCCGCCGAAGCGATACCATCCCAACGCCTCCGTCAGCTCAAGCAGGCGGAGACTGTTCAGTTTGAGTGATAACGACAAATCCCTGGGAGCGCCGATGACGTCTTTCCAAGAAACGTCTTCGATCATGCTGGTGCCCCCGAAAAGAGAGACGCGGATGGGCTCCGGAAACCGGAGCGAGTTATTCCAAAAAATGACGGTGGTACGGATCTCCGGAATCGTGGTCGACGGAGTCTTGATCTCCCGGATCGAGAGCTTCCCGACCGGCGGCGCTTCAGCGGGTTTCTCTTTTGGCGCCTGCGGAAACCGAACCTTGAGGGGAAGGTCCAATGCGATAGGGCCCGCCCGCCACCGGCCGGATCTTTCCTGGATCTCCCCCTGTTGCAGTCGAATGTTTCCTTCCGCCGTGAAAGCCTGGAGGGACCCCTGGGTGAGAATCGCCAGGCTGCTTTTGCCGGCAACGCTGATTTGCCCGAGGATGGGATAGGCTATCTTGAAGGTGTCCCGGACAAAAAAGTCATAAAAACCCGCGGGGCGTAGATCGTCGGTTCGGATCTCCAGTCTGAATACGGGGTCGGCCAGAGCATTGCGTACCCGTCCTTTAAGCTCGATATCGCCCGTAGAGGCGAGCGAGACGAGACACTTGTCACACCTTAGTTCGTCCGCCTCTCGATGGTAGCTGCCGTCTACTTGGATCGAC
>JACPFH010000547.1 GCA_016183075.1 Deltaproteobacteria bacterium
GACGCTGAGCCAAGGGAATAGGGAGGTCCCTCTTTTGCCTCACCACGGCGTGTGGATTTCCTTTCCGCCCATCTCGACGTAGATTTTTTCCGCTGTGAACGGCTTGCCTTCGAGCCTGTCGGCCAGCCAGTTGACGATCAGCGTGCGGGCGCGGGGGTTGCGGATCGAATGCCGCTCGCCTTCGTACACGATCAGTACCTTGGGAGCGGAAATTCGCTCCATCAGTTCGTAGACGTACTGGATCGGGCAAAGCTCGTCGTCTTCGCCAGCTACCATAAGATACGGCGCGGATATTTTTCCCGCCACTTCCGCCAGGGTCAGGGTTTTAGCGAACTCGTCGAAAGCCGCCTCGTCATCGTAGCCCGACATGTACATGTAATTGAGCTTGAAGGTCGGCGAGGCGGTATTGAAGATCGTGTACTGGCCCGGCTCGACGCAGACTCCGCTCAGCGCGCATGCCCGATAGCGCGGCTCGGCCGCGGCAACGCGCGTTCCCCAATAGGATCCCATGCTCGAGCCGAAAATGGCCACGCGCTGCGGATCGATCTCGGCACGCTTCGAAAGGTATGCATAGGCGGCCTTTCCGGCTTCCTCACAGTTCGATGCCGTGCACTTGATCCCGCGGGCGCGTGTTTCTCCCTGGCCGGGGCCGTCGATGGCGAATAGCGCGATGCCGCGTTCGAGAAACGGGTCGCCGGAAAAGGGATTATCCTCCTTCACTCCATCCATTCCCGGAATATAGAGGACGCAAGGGACTTTATCTCCCGGCCTTATTCGCGGCGGCAGGTGAAGGAGGGCGGAAAGCGATTTCCCCTCGACGGGCAACTCTACACGCTCGATGGGGCGCCCCGCGTAAAGGATGAACTTATCATAGCAGAATCGCCTGCGCTCGCCCCAGGCGATGCGGTTCGGATTGTCATCCTCATAGATCGCCCACTGGGCATTGGTGTAGAAGGTCGAAGCCACATAGTAATGCTCGGCGGCCTCGTGAAAATGCCCGGCCTTTTCCGATTCTACCCCAAGCTCCTCCCGGCGTTTGGCGGCCCGGGAAAACTCTCGTGAAATGTCGGAGAACTTCTGCACCCTGCGGCCGATTTCCTGGAGCTCGCCGGCCACGCCCGGCCCGCAGTTGCGCAGGATCTTGCTCGTCCGGCCTTGGTCCCAATCGACACCCCGGGTCTGGATCACCTGATCCAGCAACCACCGTTGCTCCCGCCACCGCCGCATTTTTCTTCCCGTCTCAGCACGCATGGTTACCTCCTAATATCTTGGCTTAAGTTTCCGGGTAACCCGGTGGTCTTTTCGGCCCCGATCCTGGTGCCGGCCCGCCGGGCTCCCCTCGGTGCGGCCACTATATCATTTTCTCGGCGAAAATTTTCAACCCGGTCTGTGGCATGCTCTCTGGAAGAGCAAAGCGTCGAAGCCCCTAATTTTCTTTGGCAATTCCGCCGACACGAAGGTTGACCCAGGGATTTTTTTATGTCTATATACTTGTAGGCATTTTTCTCAGGTTTTCCTGTTCTATTTATGCTTTTCGATTTTGCTAATGTTTTAGTGTTTTTGGTCCTGGGCCTTGCCTTTGTCGGCGTAAACCTGTTTATGGGGAGGCTGCTCAGGCCATCGAATCCTCAGCCGCGCAAGCTCTCCACGTATGAGTGCGGCGAGCCGGCTTCCGGCAGCGCCTGGGTAAATTTCAATATTCGTTTTTACATCATTGCCCTGATCTTTATTATTTTTGAGGTAGAGATCGCCTTCGTGTTTCCCGTGGCGACTACCTTCCGGCGCTGGATCGAGAGCGGGCAAGGGCTGTTTGCCTTTGTCGAAATCTTGATTTTTGTTGGGATCCTCTTGCTCGGACTGATCTATGCCTGGGCAAAGGGCGATCTCGAGTGGGTCAAGAAAGTGAAGGCCTGATCCCGCGCTCGTTGGAGGTGTGAGTATGAAACCAATACTCAATTCGCTGCCGGAAACGGTGTTCACTACCAAGGTGGATAGCCTGCTCAACTGGGGGCGGGCCTCTTCGCAGTGGTACATGCTGTTCGGTTTAGCCTGTTGTGCCATCGAGTTGATGCAGACGGGGGGACCGCGGGCCGATGTAGACCGCTTTGGCTGCGTGCCCCGCGCAACGCCGCGCCAATCGGACCTCATGATCGTGGCCGGAACCCTCACTTATAAAATGGCCAAGCGAACCAAGCTCCTCTACGAGCAGATGCCGGATCCCAAGTACGTGATTTCCATGGGCAGCTGCGCCAACTGCGGCGGCCTGTTTCAACTCGCCTATTCAGTCTGTAAGGGCGTGGACAAGATCATCCCGGTTGACGTCTATGTGCCGGGATGCCCGCCTCGGCCCGAGGCGCTGACCGAAGGGTTGCTGCGGATACAGGACAAGATGATGCGCGAGCGCTGGCTCGTGAGGCAGCCGCGGACGGCCGAGCAGTCGCTGGAGGCGTAGAGGGGAGATGGAGGCGAAGGGGATATACGGGAGGCTCGAACGAGAGTTTCCGGGGAAGGTGAGCGGCCTTAAGGACGACGTGTTCGATCCCTTTCTGATGGTCGAGCCGCAAGCGATCGTGGACGCCTGCCGCTTCCTGCGCGATCAGCCCGAGTTGAAATTTGAGATTCTGTCCGACCTGACGGCCGTGGATTTTCCCAAAGAGGAAAAGCTTCAGGTCGTCTACCACCTCTACTCTTATACGTTTCGGCACCAGATCGTTCTCAAAGTCGGCCTGCCGAGGGAAAATCCTCGCATCGCGACGGTAGAGAACGTTTGGAAGGCGGCCAACTGGTTCGAGCGAGAGGTCTTTGATCTCTTCGGAGTTTTCTTCGACGGGCACAGCGATCTGAGAAGAATCTTGCTGCCCGAAGACTGGGTCGGACATCCGCTGCGCAAAGACTATGTGGAACAGGAAGAGTACGACGGCATCAGCACAGAGCGGGCGCCCTTGGTCGAAAAATTGCTCCGGTGAAAAAGCATGGATGAATCTCTACCTGCAGTAGCCGAAGGTTTCCATACCGAGGACATGACGCTCAACATGGGCCCGCAGCACCCGAGCACGCACGGGGTGCTGCGCTTCGTCGTGAAAACCGATGGCGAGGTCATGCGCGAGGCGATCCCGGACGTGGGCTACCTCCATCGCTCGATCGAAAAAATCGGCGAGAAGGTCACGTGGCACGGATATGTTCCCTATACGGATCGGGCCGATTACCTGGCGGCGATGTTCGCCAATCAGGTTTTTTGCATGGCGGCCGAGAAGCTCGGCGGCATCGAGGTGGCCCGGCGGGGCGAGTTCTGCCGCGTGATCGCGTGCGAGCTTAACCGCATAGCGAGCCACTTGATCTCGGTAGGGACCTTCGCTCAAGATATCGGGGCCGTCACGCCGTTTTTGCACGCGCTCAGGGAAAGGGAGAGCATCAACGATCTGATGGAGGAAATTTGCGGCGCGCGGCTCACTTACAACTACATCCGGATCGGCGGGGTGGGCTACGACATCACGCCGGCGACCTGTGATCGGATCGCGCAGTTCATCGATCACTTCGAGCCCATCGTCGATGAGTACAACCGGCTGCTCTCGTACAACAAGATTTACATCGAGCGGCTGGTCCATGTGGCGCCGACCACGAAGGAAGAGGCTTTTCAGTATAACCTCGTCGGACCGAACCTGCGCGCCTGCGGGGTCAAATGGGACGTAAGAAGGGATATTCCCTATTCGGTGTATCCCGAGCTCGAGTTCAACATCCCGGTGGGGACGGGGGAAAAAGGAACGCTCGGGGATTGCTATGACCGGTACATGGTCCGGATCGAAGAGATGCAGGAGAGCTGCAAGGTCCTGCGGCAGTGTCTCAAGATGCTCCCCAAAGGCCCCGCCATCGCCAAGGTCGCGCGCAAGTTCAAGCCGCCTGCGGGCGAAGTCTATATCCGGGTGGAAGCCC
>JACPFH010000533.1 GCA_016183075.1 Deltaproteobacteria bacterium
GGTCCCGGAGCGAAGATGGGCTCGGAGGCGTTGGAAGTCTCTGCGAAGCCGAGGATAAGCAGCATCGATGTCTGAGCCCGCTTCTTCCCTGTTAGCGGGCGAGTTTCGATGCTGCCCGAGGCAAGCAGCTAAGACTTCCCACCTACGAGACCCTGGAGCGGAGGGATTGGGAGTTCCGCCACACTTTTCGAAGTACAGCCAAAGTTCCGTTGACAAGCCTTATAAAATCAACTAAACGGCACAAGTACCCGGACCGCGCCCTACGTCACAGCGCAAATGGACCAGGCATCACTCGTCACTATAGTCGAAACCCTCTTGCGGATCACTCTGGGCCTTCGCTTTCTCTACAGCGGCCTCAGCAATGTTCGCAGATGGCCGAGCGCGGTCGAGAACGCCAAGTTGCTCTTCCCCTTCGGCGAAACCTTCTTCGGCTTCATCGGCGTCTTTCTCATGGTCGCCGGCGGGATCGGTCTCATCCTCGGGCTTCAAACCCGGATCGCCGCGACTATGATCGTCCTTTTTTTAATTCCCACTCTAAAGATCCAGTGGTATTGGCTGCGTAACCTGCCGGCCATCACCGACGAAGTCAACAATGCCCTGCCGCAGGGGGAGCTTAGAAACAAGTTTCGATTATTGGCCAGACACGCGTATCACTCTCACGAAACCGGCTGGCAAAATAATCTTTTGTTCCTGGTCGTCGCGCTCTTTTATACTGCTCGCGGATCAACGGCGTTGGCTCTCGACCTGTGGTTCCAATAAGGACAGCAGGCTTACGTGATGGTAACCGAAAAAAAGGGCGAAGCAGCCGTGATAGACATCGAGCAGTGGGCGAATCGGATCACGAGCCCGATCGATCCAAAAGCGCGCGCCTCGGTCTACTATGACGCCGACTCGAACACGTACGTGCTGAGACTCGAAAAAGGAAGCCGGGTCATCCTCTTCCGCCTCTCGGAGGCGCAGATTCAAACCCCTTCGCGTGAAGGAGAGTGCGTGAAGATCTTGAAAGGGAAGGTCAGAGATTTGGCCGGGTGATTCCACTAATCATTTGTCATTTGTATCGAACCTAAGGAGCATCTTATGGCACACCCACAAAAGGTCGTCCAACCGTCTGATCTGCCGGTGCGCAAGAGCCACTCCCAAGTGGTTACGGTTACAGGAGGGACACTGGTCTTCGTCGCGGGAATGACTTCCCGAAGCGAGAAGGATGCCACGCCGGTCCATTCCGGGGATATGCGCTCTCAGATTCGTCAGGTCTGCGAAAACATCGGGCGCGCGCTGCGTGCCGTCGGGGCAGACTTCTCCGATGTGGTCAAGACCACCACCTTCACGACCGATGTGGAGGAGTACCATCGGGTAAGCGATGAGCGGTTCAAGTACTTCAAGCGCGATTTGCCTACCAGCGCCCTGATAGGAGTGAAGCGGCTCGCCCACCCCGATCTCATGATCGAGATTGAGGCGATGGCGGTGATACCGGCGGATCGCGCGAAGTAAGATGGTTGGGTTTCTGACTTCATGGCGACGCTACCGTATCGATAATTCTTGTGGAAGCCCTCGCCGCTTTAGCGTCAGCGTTCTTTTTCGCCGTTGGACAAATATGGGTCCGGATCGGCTTACAGTATGGCCCTCCGCTCTCCGCAGTTGCTCTTTCGAATGCTGCCACCGCCCTGTGGGTCTGGCTCACGCTTGTCCCTTTTGTCTCCTTTGATGGTGCCTCCCCGGCAGGCATCTACCTCTACATGTTCCTCGGCGTTCTTTCACCGCTGGGCTCGCAAGCGCTCCTTTTCGCATCTACATTGCAAGTCGGGATCTCCCGCGCCTCACCTATCCGAAACACGGCGCCGCTTGTTGCAAGTCTACTTTCTGTCGTTTTTTTGGGAGAACAGTGGACGACGGCTCTGGCGATCGGCACCGTTTTGATTATCCTCGGCGGAACATTATTGGGAATGCGCGATTCCGGCGACCCCCGCCAGTTCAAGAGGAGTTATTTGATCCTCCCTCTGCTCGCAGCCTTCCTGGGCGGCGTCTCAAGTCCTCTGCGCAAGTTCGGATTCTCTCTGGTTCCCTCTTTTCCCCTGGCAACCTGCGCCCTCATGGCCGGAGGCATGCTCGCCCTTCTCGCCTACCTGGCCGTTACCGGAAAGTATAAGGAGCTTATCATGAGCCGGGAAACGATCCTGTGGTTCGGCTTGAGCGGCTTCGCCTCCGGGGTAGGGATGACCTTGAACCTCTGGGCCCTGGAGGTCGGGACGGTGGTAATCGTGGCTCCTCTGATCGCCGCCACGCCTCTCTTCACCGTGATTTTAAGTGCGCTGTTTTTGCGAAGCTATGAAAAGGTCACCACAAAAATCGCCCTGGGAGCGGCAGCAATCTGTTTGGGTGGGATCATACTGGTTGCGTTCAGATCTTGATGAATTCCCCTACTTGCCCGGGATTAATTCCCGCGCCGCGTCCTTGGCGAAGTAGGAAAGGATCATGTCGGCGCCGGCGCGCTTGATGCAGAGAAGCACTTCCATCATGATTCGCTTTTCATCGATCCAGCCGTTCTGGCCCGCGGCCTTGACCATAGAATACTCGCCGCTCACGTTGTAGGCCGCCACGGGGTAGCCGAACTTCTGCTTCACGCGATGGACGAGATCGAGATACGCCATCGCGGGCTTTACCATGACCATGTCCGCGCCCTCGCGGATATCCATTTCGACCTCGCGCAAGGCCTCGTCCGCGTTTCCCGGATCCATCTGGTAGGAGCGACGGTCGCCGAACTGGGGCGTGGACTCTGCGGCTTCGCGGAAAGGGCCGTAAAAGCCCGACGCAAACTTGGCGGCATAAGCCAATATGGCGACCTGCTGGAAGCCGTTCTGATCGAGCGCCTTGCGAATGGCCCCAACCCTTCCA
>JACPFH010000534.1 GCA_016183075.1 Deltaproteobacteria bacterium
CGAGCTGCTGATGCTCTGCGTTCTAGGCCTCTCCTTCGCCGGCTTTCTAACCGGCAGCCAGCCCCTCAAAGGGGCGATGTCGGCCTGCCTGGGACTCCTGCTCGGAAGTGTCGGCGCTGCGCCTACCGAGGCTGTCTATCGCTACAGCTTCGACCAACTGTACCTGCTCGACGGGATCCCCCTGGTTGGAGTCGCGCTCGGAATATTTGGCATCGCCGAGATCATCGATCTCTTGGCCAAAGGAGGCCAGATCGCCGAGCGGATCGGTTTGGGCGGCGGCTGGATCCAGGGGATGAAAGACGTGATCCAGCATTGGGGCATCGTGGTGCGCGGCTCCCTGATCGGTGTCTGGGCCGGCATCCTTCCCGGCATCGGCGCCACGGCGGGATCGTGGATGAGCTACGGGCATGTGGTGGCCATGGCCCGGGATCGGGAGCGCTTCGGCAAAGGGGATATTCGCGGCGTGATCGGACCGGAGAGCGCCAACAACTCGGTCGAGGCCGGCGATCTCATCCCGACGCTTCTGTTCAGTGTTCCCGGAGGGGCCCCGGCGGCGATTATACTGGGCGCGCTGTATTTCTACGGCATCCAGCCGGGGCCGCGCATGGTTCAGGAGAACCTCGATCTGATTTTTACGATCATCTGGAGTTTCGCCTTCGCCAACGCCATAGGCGCGGCGCTCTGCCTCTTATTGAGCCCCGCTCTGGCGCGGCTTACCTGGATTCCCTTCGCTAAAATGGCTCCGGCCATCATAGTGACTATTTTCATCGGCGCCTTCCAAAGCTCCCAGCATTTCGGCGATCTCTTTGCGTTGCTGGGGTTGGGATTCTTGGGTTGGCTCATGAAGCAGTTGGGTTGGGCGCGCGCCCCGTTTCTCGTCGGCTTCGTTCTTTCCAAGCCGACCGAGCAGTATCTGTGGTTATCTTACAGCCGCTACGGCCTGGAATGGCTGCTGCGGCCCGGAGTTGTTCTTTTGGGTCTCCTGCTCCTCGCCTCTATAGTCTGGATCGTTGTTGGGAAGCTCAAGGGAAAACAACCCCTGGATGAGGAGTCAACTGAAGGGCCGCCTCTGTTGGGAAAAACCTCTTCAATCGTCTTCACTCTTTTTATCCTATTCATTTTTGCGGCGGCGCTCTACGAGGCGCGCTCCTTCCCGTATCTCGGCGCTATTTTTCCGGTGGCAGCTACGATTCCTGCTGTTTTTATGGCTGCGGTCCAGCTCGTTGTCGACCTGCGTGCCCCTCGCACCGAGCTGGGGCTTGAAGCGGGGAATAAGACCAGGACTGCCATGGGCTACTTCTTGTCTCTCGTTTTGTATTTTTTGTCGATCTGGCTTATCGGTTTCGTCATTGCGACCGCGCTTTTCACTTTCCTCTTTCTTTATGGTTGGGTCAGAATGCGCCTGTCTCGGTCACTGATCTACACGGCTTCTCTTATCGGCGCGGCCGCATTGATGGGTTGGATGCTCGGCCTCTACTGGCCCGAAGGGATTTTGGGAGGGTGGTAATAGAAATGGGAATCCTTTCAGAGATCCGATAAGGCTCTGCTCAGGTTGTCCGATGAGATCCATTGGCATTGTCGGGTGTGGCGCGATCGGCAAGGCCCTGCTCAAGGCCTGCGATGCGGGAAAGCTTGCCGTGAGCGTCGCCGGAGTCACGAGCCGGACGGAAGCGAGCGCGAGAACATTTCTGTCGACGCTCGGAAAGCCTGTCCCTTACCTCGATCGCGCGACGCTCGTCGCTCGCTCCGATCTTGTCGTCGAAGCGGCGGGGCAAGCTGTGGTTGCCGACCTGGCGCGAGAAGTCTTCGCCGCGCGGAAAGAGCTGATGGTCATCAGTGTCGGCGCGCTTCTCGATCACCCGGAGATCCTCGGGCAGGCGCGGAAGACGGGCTCTAGGCTCTTCGTTCCCTCGGGAGCGATCGCGGGCTTGGACGGCATTAAAGGCGCCTGCGTCGGAAAAGTCGAGCACGTGACGATCACCACCCGAAAGCCGCCCGAGGGGCTCGACGGCGCGCCCTATCTCGTCGAGCGCGGCATCTCGCTTCGCGGTCTCAGCGAGGAGCGCGAGGTATTCTCCGGAACCGCGCGCGAGGCGTGCCGGGGCTTTCCCGCCAACGTCAATGTCTCGGCTGCCGTGAGCCTCGCCGGTATAGGCCCCGACCGGACCAGAATTCGCATCCTCGCAGTGCCGGGCCTGAAACGCAACTGCCACGACGTCGAAGTCGAGGGAGAGTTTGGCCGCCTCCTCGTCCACGTCGAGAACGTTCCGAGCGAAAACCCGCGCACCGGGCGCCTTACGGCTCTCTCGATCCTCCGCTCGATCCAGGACGCGGTCGATTCAGTCCGGATCGGCACGTAGCCCCCGGTATTCATGGACCTGGGGAAAGCCACGACCCGCTGTAAGCTGAAGGGTGATCCGCCTTTGGCGGAGAGGGCATAGGATGAATAACTCGGAGCTTATAGTGCGGCTACTTGAAGAGGCCGGGGTTCGCTGGGTGTTCGGAATCCCGAGCGGACC
>JACPFH010000568.1 GCA_016183075.1 Deltaproteobacteria bacterium
CCTCCCAACTGTTCCCCAAGTTAAGACCGAAGTGGAATCCTTGAGGGGCCACGGCGGGTTTGCGCGGATACAGACGATGGAAGGGCTGCTGCGTTTCTGGAACATCCGCGGGCTGAGCGTCAGGCCGGAGCACCGGATGGTCGCGCACACGGGATTCATCACGGTCGCCAGGCGCCTGGCAAGCAAGCAGGCCTGAATGGCCGCTTCCCGGTAGGCATTCGCCAGTCGGCAGGGCGCATGAAAACGAGAGCATTTTCTGCCTTCTGCTGGTTGCCTACTGCTTCTTGCTGTTCGAGGCTTGCATCTTTTCGCATAAATGCTATTTAGGGGCGATGGTGCCCTACATCCGGGCGCAAAACGTCAACCTTACCTTCAGGCCCAAGAATCGGGACCCGGTCACAGCCCTCCAGGGCCTCAGTCTCGAGGTCGGTCGCGGAGAATTCCTGAGCCTTGTGGGACCTTCGGGATGCGGTAAGAGCACTTTCCTCAATGTCCTCCTCGGTTTGCTCAGACCCGATCAGGGTGAAATACACCTGGATGGGAAAAAAATAAGCGGCCCCGGATACGAGAGGGCGATGGTGTTCCAGGAGTTCGGCTTGCTTCCGTGGAGGACGGTGCTCGCAAACGTCGAGCTGGGTATGGAACTCAAAGGCGTGCCGGCTTCCATACGGCGGGAGCGGGCGAGTGAGCTTATTAACCTTGTCGGCCTGACGGGGTTCGAACATCATTACCCGCATGAGCTGTCGGGCGGTATGAAGCAGAGGGTCGGACTCGCTCGAGCGCTGGCCACTGATCCCGAGGTGCTCCTTATGGACGAGCCCTTCGCGGCTCTGGATGCGCAGACGAGAGATCTGATGCAGGCGGAACTTCTGCAGATTTGGGACCGGACTAAGAAAACCGTTATTTTTGTCACCCACAGTATCGAGGAAGCCGCCTACCTCTCCGATCGGGTCGTGGTGGTAACCTCCAGGCCGGGACGGGCCAAAAAGCTTATTGACATCAAACTCCCCAGGCCAAGAGACTACGAGATGAGGCTGACTCCGGAATTTAACGACATCAAGGCGACGATCTGGAACTCGCTCAAGGATGAGCTGATCTCCAGGGGCATAGGCGATGGGCGTTAAGCGGATATACGAAGAATACCAGAGGCCGATCTTGGGGCTCATCTCTCTGATAGGCCTGGTAGCGGTTTGGGAATTCACCGTAACTTACGTCATCGAGTTTAACCCCTTCTTTTTCACTAAGCCCTCCCACATCGCGACCGCTACAAAAGAGCTCCTTCTTGGAGACCGGCTATGGCGAGACCTGGCCATCAGCAGCCGGGCCTTCCTGTGGGGCTTTACCACGGCAGTCATTGTCGGAATTCCCATGGGAGCTGTGATGGGGTGGCGCACGCGAGTCGAGTACACGCTTGACCCATTTTTCACTGCACTCTACGCGAGCCCTCTTGTGGCCCTGGCGCCGCTCATCATCCTGATTTTCGGCGTAGGGCTCACCGGCAAAGCCGTTCTGGTTTTTCTCCTTGCCGTATTTCCCTTCATCTTCAACACCTATACTGGCGTCAAGTCCACAGACCAGTTGCTGATCAACGTGGTTCGGGCCTTTGGCGGAAAAGAGCGGCACCTTTATGTCAACGTCATCTTGCCGAGCACCCTTCCTTTCATCGTGGCCGGGGCGCGCCTCGCAATTGGCAGAGGGATCGTGGGCGTCATCGTGGGTGAGTTCTACGCTGCTTCCGAGGGGATCGGATTTGCCATAGCGCACTTCGGGGATACCTACCGGCTACCCGAAATGTTTGTGGGGATCATAATACTGTCTATAATAGCGGTTCTGTTGACGGAGGCGTTGAGAAAGTTTGAGCTTATAATCGCGCCGTACCGGGCAGAGATGGAGACTCGATGACCGGGGTTGTGAATTTCTACAGGGAGCGGGAATCCCATATCCTGGGGATAGGGTTTATCGTCCTATTCCTCGTGGTCTGGGAAATTATCCCGCTGTGGGTTTCCCTTCCGAGAGGCGTCAGTCTCTTCTTTACCACGCCGTCCAAAATCGCGGCGAAGTTCTACCAGCTCATGGCGGCTGGAACGATCCAGGAGCACTTTTACGTGAGCGCCTGGGAATTTGTCGTCGGGCTGGGGCTGTCTATAGCCGTGGGTTTGCCGTTCGGCTTGATCCTGGGCAGGTCAAGAACCATGGACGCGCTTCTGGACCCCTATGTCACCGCTCTCAATGCCACCCCTCGGCTCGTCTGGTTGCCGCTTTTAATCATCTGGTTCGGCATCGGGATATGGTCGAAGATCATGATCGTCTTTCTCGGAGCCGTTTTTCCGCTCCTGATTAACACCTATGCAGGCGTAAAGAATGTTGACCGCGTTCTAATCAACATGGTGCGGTCTTTTGGGGCCAGGGAATGGCACGTCATGAAGATCGTCGTTCTCCCCTACTCGGTCCCGTACATCGTTGCGGGCTTGCGGCTGGCCATCGGCAGGGCCGTGCTGGGAGTCGTGGTGGGCGAGTTC
This sequence comes from Deltaproteobacteria bacterium, assembly GCA_016183075.1. Classification (GTDB taxonomy): domain Bacteria; phylum Desulfobacterota; class Binatia; order UBA9968; family UBA9968; genus 2-12-FULL-57-22. The sequence continues at coordinate 2,520 of JACPFH010000568.1, forward strand.
TTCGGGGCCACAAAAGGCCTGGGGGCGATGATGGCTATAGCGGCGAGCGCCTTCCAGGTCGACGTTGTCTTCGTCGGGGTGGCGATCTTTATGGGCATCTCTCTGATCTTCACCCTTACCGTAAAGAAGATCGAATCAAACCTCACCCGCTGGCGTCCCGAGCAAGTAAAAACGTTCTGATTCGTCAATCGTAAATAGCCAACCGTCAATCGGCTAATACAACAAAGGCAGCATACACCACCCCCTAGTGGATACCGCCTTTGGTCTTTTTCTGTTTTCCGCCTACTGCTTTCCGCTTTCTGCTTTCAGTTACTTCGACGGCTTCCTTCCCATCTCCTTGAGAGTCTCATTTAAGATGTCGCGCGCCACGAACTGCTCTAAGTCCGGCGCAGGCTTTCCCGCCGGCCAGCCCGCCTCCGGAGTCAATCGCGACTCGAACAGCACCTTGAGCAAGTCGCGGGGAATCTCCGGCCCGAAGGCATTCTGGATCTGCTTGTAGAAGATCTCAGCGACCGGTCGCTCCTTTATTACCGGGAAGTACTTCATGATAACTTCTATAGTACCCTCGCGGTTCGTCCTGATATAATCGGCGGCTCTACCAATAGCCTTGATAAACCGCTTCACTTCATCGCGTCTTTCCCTGATCCGGTCCTTATGTACCCAGAAGGTCCCGCCTAGCCTGGGAATATAGTCCCCTGTCTTGAGGAGAATCTTCATCCCTGCTTGCTCGGCCGCTGCGGCAGGCCCAAACGACAGGATGGCAGCATCAATGGACCCTGCAATGAGGGCGGCTACACGGTCGGCCTCCGCCGTAAAGGCAAGAAGCTTGTAGTCCTTGCCGGCCTCCATCTTGAAAAACTGGCCCAGTGTTACCACGGTCTCTTCGTAAGGCGCGGAGCCGGGTCTCTCGACGCCAATGGTCTTACCCCTGAGGTCTGCCACCGTTTTGATGTTCGCTTGTGTCGTTATCGTCCACTGGGAGATCAGAGACTCGCCGACCACAAAAACGATTGGGGCGCCCCTCAACATCGCCTGGGAACCCCCACCCGGAATAGGAACGTAGTCGATCTCCTTGGCAATCCCCGCCCTGACGAGCGCGCCACCTTGCGTAGCTATAAACTCGGCCGTAAAGCCCTGCTCTTTAAACATGCCTCTCTCTTGAGCGATATAGGAGGGAATGTGAAAGCCGCTGGCTGAGATCGTCCTTCCCACTCTGATCTTGGTTTGCGCGTGGAGAGGCACCGCGAGGCCGGTCCAGAATATGGCCACGGCGGCGACAGCGGTCACGAGCCTGGCAGTGAGCCACAAACCTCGAACCTTTAGCGTACCCATGGCCTAACTCCTTTCATCACAGCTTGTTTTTCTCTCTCCTGGCCCACCCATATCGCTTAGCAGCCGGAAAGGCAAGAGCCTTTTTCTAATCCTTCAGCGAGTAGCGGACGAGAGAATAGAAGGCGACGATTCCGTCTTTCCAGGTGATCTTTTTACCCTCGGCGTAGGTCCGGCCGTGATAGGACATCGGGACCTCATAGATCCGATAGCCTTTTTTCGCGACCTTGACCGTCACTTCCGGCTCGAAGCCAAAGCGCCTGGATTCGATCTTGACGCTCCTTAAGACTTCAGCCCTGAAAACTTTGTATCCGACCTCCATGTCGGA
>JACPFH010000556.1 GCA_016183075.1 Deltaproteobacteria bacterium
AGATTGCCTATTTCTTGCAGGATGCTATCGAGGGCGAGCCTACCGAGAAGTAAATCGATGTGGACGTTGGAATCAAAGAAAGCGATCATGGATCTCAGATGCCCGAGCCGTGCCTTCTGTTTCTCGAAGGGCTCGATGAGACTTGAGGCGCTCCTCTTCCTCCGCCAGCAGGCTGTTAATCAAATCAGATTGAGATTTTGCCTTGCGTGCACGCATCAAACGCCGCAGGCGGGACTCTGGAATACGCACCGTCACTGCTTTGCGCCCTGACATATATGCCTCCAGATGACGATTTCGGTTATTTGTCATACATACCACGGTATCCAGCTCCTTGCAACACAGACCTCGACGCAGTCTCCACCGGGACTCCGCAACGAGTCTCAAAATCTATCACCTCTGGGAGCGACCGACGTCGCGCTCACGCTAAGAGGAATCTTAAGCTGCTGCCGCTCGAAGCATCACTTTCGATCCTTCTTCCCTCCAGACCGCTGGACCCTTTGTTGCACCCTCGCGTCGTCGCGAGCCTCGCCGACGCAGGCCGAGGGCCTTCCCAATTGTTCCAGGCAGTACGCAGGCCCTGAGCGTGCCTGACACACCGATTGAACGGCAATTTCCGTGGGGCAGGTTTTGATTAAAACTGAGGCGTCGAGCAATTTAATCCTGCCGTGAAAATGCCAGTGCCAGTTAGCCGAAGGTGGCTAATTTCTTCGGAATTTAGGTCTTGACGGCTAGCCGCTGTTTGGAATAAAGCTCCGACTGCTAAGCCGACTTCGGTAGTAAATTGAAAAAGAGAATCCGTTACGCCGATCACCTTGAATTCCGACTCCAAGTGCGGCGGATCCCAAGGAAGCTGCCTCGGAACGTTTTCAAGCGGGCAAGAGAAATTTTTTATGATAAGATAACAGGAAACTTCATAGCCCTAGCCAGGGCTCGCTATGCTGGCAAGACGCGGGAGATGATGGTTGCTTTTTCAGAGAGAGGCGATGAAATTACGTTAGTTACCGTGCACCCTTTGAAGCCTCGTCAAAAAGCAAACAGGATCGCTTCAGGAAGGTGGGTTCCTCATGAAAGAGAGAAAAAGAAAGCCCCTCGTTAAATACGACCCCTCCAGTGATGTGCTGTATATCGCGACTCGGCGAGGAGTAGAGGAGGAGTTTACGGAAATTGCCCCTGGGATTAATGTGGAGCTAGATAGGAGAGGGAATGTGTTAGGGGTAGAGATATTGAGGGCCTCACATACTCTCAGGGATTTTCTTAAGTCCTTAGGTAAGGGACATGAGGTGGCGTAGGCCTTGGCCTGCTTTTAGCACCGTCACCGCTATTGCCGATCGTGCACGCAATTCCACCCACATTACCGCTTAACGGCCAGCCGTGAGCTGGCATAAATACCTGAGAGCGAAGCCTAGCCCCGTTGATCATCGATCATGGCCCCCTAGATAACTCCTCGCCGGCGCAGACAGAGGTCTGAGTTCCGGCTTTTCGGAATTCCGAAAACATGGAAGCTGCTTCGGGTGGCCATTCCATACCACCCTTGCGAGCTCCGCTGGGTTTCCCCTCTTTTTGCCCTTTGGCGGAGAGCCGCCGTTGGCATAAATCCAGCCCTGATTATTGAGCCGGACTTGCAAGGTGGGGTCATTCGACCTACTCGCGTCTTGGGGCTGCGCTACACCAACGCGTCTTGGGTTATCCGGGCTGGCCGCGTACCCGACTCAGTCCCATCTTCGCGGCCGCCGCGATGAGCTTCAGCTCCGTATCAGTTGTAGGCAATGCCCTGAGGCACGCAGAGCAAGGCTGTAGGAAACGATCTCCATCACTTTCGATCCTTCTTCCCTCCACACCGCTGGACCCTTTGGTGCACCATCGCGTCGTCGCGAGAGTCGCCGGCACAGGCCGAGGGCCTTCCCAATTCTTCCAGGCAGTACGCAGGCTCTGAGCGTGCCTGACACGCCGATGGAACGGCAATTTCCGTGGGGCAGGTTTTGATTAAAACTGAGGCGTCGCTCAATTCAATCCTAAATCCAGAAAGAGACAGCATGACTCGCCTGGAGCGTTACGGACCAAGCGGGACTATGCGAGCGCTTTATTAGCCGGGGTAGATTGGTGTTGATGATCTGGATACTCCGCGCGGACATTGCACCGGATCCTGGGGATAGAAAATTTGAGAAACCGGGGTTACTATAGCTTTGTCAAGACCAATGGCCGCCATTAACGTCGATTGGAATGCGATTCGCCCGATAAATGGGACCTGCCAGGAAGGCTTTGAAGAGCTCTGCTCTCAGCTTGCCGACTCAGAGCGCTCAGAAAACGCCTCTTTTGTTCGGAAAGGTAGGCCGGACGCCGGTGTCGAGTGTTACGCAGTGTTCGCGGACGGCCGTGAATGGGGGTGGCAAGCGAAGTACTTTGATACGCTCGGTGATTCTCAGTGGGCTCAGCTTGACGAGTCAGTCCGGACGGCGCTCGACAAGCATCCCCGGCTTGTCCGTTACTACGTATGCATACCGCTCGATCTCTCCGACGCCCGTACCAAAGGCCGTCGCTCTACAAGGGATAGATGGACCGACCGGGTTTCGAAATGGTCCGGCTGGGCACGCGATCGCGGCGTGGACGTGGAGTTCGTCTATTGGGGAAGCTACGAACTTATCGAGCGCCTCAGCCGTCCTCAGAATCGCGGTCGGCTCTGGTTTTGGTTCGATCGTCGACACTTCGACGAGGCTTGGTTTGCAGCCCGGTTGGACGAGGCAATTAAAGCGGCCGGGCCACGGTACACCCCCGAGATTCACGTTGAGCTTCCGGTCGCCGCGAAATTCGAGGCGTTTGGAAGGACGGAACGTTTCATCGACTCCCTAAGAGGCCGTGCTCGATCACTCCGCAAGAAATCCGACAACCTGCGCATGAACATGAATCGGAAATCGCCAGGAAACGGGTCTAGCGACAGCATGTCAGCAGATGAGGAACTTGTTAACCAAACGGCAGTGTTAACCAAACTTGTAAATCAGGTGCTCCTTGGACTCGGACAGCTCCGTTCCGATCCCATTGGTCCTCTTGGCCTACACCAGTTGGCAGACAAAACTAGTGAAGTGCTTACCGCCTCAATGATTCTGGAGCGGAGCTTGCTGGAACGCGAGAAACAGGACGATGAAAAGGCAGTTGAGACAAGCGCCGAGGGAACAAATGTATCCTACCGAAGGAACCCTTTTCGTGAGCAGAGATATCGGCTCTACGAGCTGCAAGGCGAGTTCAGAGATCTAGAGACCGAGCTTTTAGAGGCTGACAGTTTCGCGGAGGCGTCTCTTCTGCTCCTTACCGGTCAGGCCGGAACCGGCAAGACACACCTTGTATGTGATATCGCGCGAACGCGTCTGCGGGACGGTCGACCGACCGTGTTGCTAATGGGCCAGCGGTTTCTGAGCTATGACGCGCCGTGGACGCAGGCGCTCCAACATCTCGATCTCGCTCACCTCTCTGCCGAGGAGTTTGTTGGCGCTCTGGAAGCGGCGGCTCAAACCAGGGGATGCCGTGCCCTCGTCCTCATAGATGCGCTAAATGAGGGTGCTGGTCGAAGGATATGGCCCGAGCATTTGGCCGCGTTCCTTGCATATTTCAATCGGTCTGCTTGGATTTCTGTCGGACTGACGGTGCGCTCGTCATATGAACAGATCGTGGTCCCCGGAGAGATTCGCAATCGCGCAGTAAAAATCGAGCACTACGGATTCATGGAACTCGAGTACGACGCTGCTCAAACTTTCTTCGATCACTATGGACTTGAGCGGCCCTCGACTCCACTACTCATCCCAGAGTTTAGTAACCCGCTGTTCCTTAAGATGCTCTGCCGTGGGTTGAGCGAGAGCGGCCAGCGCCGCCTCCCACGCGGGTTCCACGGGATCTCCGCCACCTTCGATCTTTTCCTCAACGTGGTTAACAGCCGACTCGCCGGGGATCTTGGTTTCAACCCGAATCGTCAGCTAGTTCGCCAGGCTGTAGAATTGCTGGTGAGCACGTTTGTCGAGAAACGTCAGAACTGGCTGCCACTTGAAGAGGCCGAGGACCTGGTAAACCGTCTTCTTCCGGGCCGTGAGTTCGACCGCTCTCTTTATCGTGGGCTTGTCTCCGAGGGAGTTCTGATTGAGGAGGTAGTCTGGCGGG
>JACPFH010000557.1 GCA_016183075.1 Deltaproteobacteria bacterium
ACTTTATCGGCAACGTCTTTGGGAACCGCCACCGCGTAGAGCTGCCTGGCTCTGGTTGCCTCGAGCACAGGCGCGACCATGGGAAGATAAAGCAATGCGTCGGCTCTACCCTCTACGAGGCCTCGCGCGGCCTCTCCGACATTGGGAAACGTGACCACTTCCACCTGTCCGGTCAGGCCCGCAGATGAAAGAAGCGCCGGGACCCCTCGCTCATACAGGCTTTGGCCTACGATCCTGCCGTAGAGGCGTTTTCCTTTCAGGTCGTAAACGGTCTTGATGTTGGGGTCGTTGGTCATCAGGGCCCACGGGACGATATGGCCATCGGCGAAACTTAGGATCGGTTGCGGCCCCATCTTTTGGTAGCCGGCGAGCCCGTAATAGGCGTCGTTCATGTCCGGGTAGGCGCAGTGAATGCCAAAGTCCACTTCCTGCCTAGCCATCAGCGGAACCCAGCGGGTCGCAGCGCCACTGGGCTCGATGGCCACTTTGAGGTTCAGATATTTTTTTAGGACATTGGCGAAGGCCCCTCCCACGATATAGCTTGTGGTGCCTTCGGCTGCCGTTGCGAAGGAAACGACAGGCGGGAGTTTGGGGGGCGGACTCGAGGCCGCCAATACCGACGGGGTTGGGTTATGAAAGCTCGCAGTGGCGAGCAGAGCGGCTAGCGCGACTACCAGCGACGTGTAAGGTTGGTACTTCTTCATCTTTGCCTCCTTCGAGTGAAAATTAAACGTCAGCCGAGTTTTTTGATGGCGGTCTCGATCCGTTGGCAGCCCTTTTCGACGTCCTCCAGGGAAGCGGCATAGCTAAACCGGATATTTTCCTTGGACCCGAAATCCTCCCCGGGGACGCCGGCCACACGGGCTTCCTCCAGGAGATAATCAGCGAAGTCGCATGCCGATGCAAGCTTTTTCCCGTTCGCTTTTTTTCCAAGCAGGCGCAATATGTTGGGGAACACGTAGAACGCCCCTTGAGGGTTGAAGCATGTCAAGCCGGGAATCGAGCCGAGCCGCTCGACGATCACATCTCTCCGTCTTTGAAACTCGGCGACCATCGTCTCGACTTCATCCTGGGGACCCCGGATGGCTTCCAGCGCTGCCGCCTGCGCGATGGAGGTCGGGTTGGAAGTGCTCTGGCTCTGGATTTTCCCCGCGGCGGAGATCAAGGGCGCCGGCCCCAGAGCATAGCCGATGCGCCAGCCCGTCATCGCGTAGGTTTTGGACACGCCGTTAAAAATCACCGTCCGGTCGCGGAGCTTCGGATTCACGGTGAGGAGATTTTCGAATCGAAACCCGTCGTAAATGATTTTTTCGTAGATATCGTCGGAGAAAATCAAACAGTCATGCCCCTCCAGCACGCTCCCGAGAGCTTTAAGGTCAGCTCCGCTGTACGCCGCCCCGGTCGGGTTGCACGGGCTGTTCAGGACAAAGGCGCGCACGCGGGGCGTCAGAGCCTTGTGGAGCTCCTGCGGAGTGATTCTGAATCCTGTCTCTTCCGTGGTCGGGAGAATTTTCGGCACACCTCCCGCGAGGTAGGCCATGTCCGAATAACTGACCCAGTAGGGGGCCGGAATGAGGATTTCGTCGCCGGGATCTAGCATGGCCTGGAAGACATTGTAGAGGGCATGCTTGGCGCCGCAGCTCACCAGGACATCGTCCTTGTCGTAGTGGACATTGTATTCACGGCGGTACTTCTCTGCGATGGCCTCGCGCAAGGGCTCGATGCCGCGGACCTCGGTGTACTTCGTCATGCCTTTTTTCAGGGCCCCGATAGCGGCTTGCTTGATCCGCTCCGGGGTGTCGAAGTCGGGCTCGCCGGCCGAGAAATTGATGAGGTCCACTCCCTGGGAGCGAAGCTTTTGTGCTTTGGCGGCGATCGCCAGGGTTACGGCGGGTTTTATGAATTTTGTTCTTTCACTCAGCTTCATAGAGGTTTCAGCTTGCCCCTTTAACGCTTGAATTTCTGTTTGAGTTTTCTCAAAACGATTTTCGGCACGAACGCGGAGACATCACCCCCGAGGCTCACGACTTCCTTGACCAACCTGGAGCTGATGTAGAAATAAGATTCACCGGTCATCATGAACAGCGTTTCGATGTTGGGTTTGAGCTCGCGGTTCATCATCGCCATTTGGAATTCGTACTCGAAGTCCGAGATCGCTCTGAGGCCCCGAATGATCACCCGGGCTCCGACGCGCTCGGCATAGTGCACCAGGAGCCCTTCGAAGCTATCCACTTGAACGCGCTTGCCCAAATCCTTGAAGACTTCCCGTATCATCTCGATGCGCTCCTCGGTGCTGAACAGGGAGCTGTCTTTGGCGGGGTTGATCGCGATGGCCACGATCGCCCGGTCGAAGACGCGCAGGGTGCGCTCGACCAGATCGATGTGGCCGTTGGTGATGGGATCGAATGAGCCCGGATATACGGCGATATTGGTTCGCGCCATTTTTTTAGATCTCCCCGTCTGTGGAAGCTTCCTCTCGGCTCAAGCCGAAAAATGAGAGCACCGTCGCGCCGTAACGGCGCTGGTCCCGAAGCTTGAGCGGACCGTATTCCGCTTCGACTTTCTCTCTCATGCTATGCTCAGTGACCACGGTCCCCGACTCCTTCACGATGCCGGCGTTGGCGATTGCCCTGAGGGTAGACTCGACGAGACCTTTATCATAAGGCGGATCCAAGAAAACCAGATCAAAGGTTTCTCCTCGCCGGGACAGCAGGCGGACGGCTCTGGTGACCGGAGCCTGCCATATCCTCGCCTGATTTAGGAGGTCAAGTGATTGCAGATTTTCCCGCGCCGTTTTTCTCGCCTGCCGGGCAAAGTCGATGAGCAAAGCCTCGCTTGCCCCGCGGCTCAGGGCTTCCGCGGAAAGGTTCCCTGTTCCGGCGAACAAATCCAAAACCTTATACCCCGACAGGCTTTTGGGAAGAATGTTGAAGAGCGCCTCCTTTACCCGGTCGGCGGTGGGACGAAGGGCGCGTCCTTTAGGGACTTTGATCCGTCGCCCTTTGGCATGGCCGCTAATCACGCGCATGTAAACTTTCAGCAATCAGTTATCGGCCGTCAGCCACACTATTTCTTGGCTGAAAGCTGAAGGCTGACGGCTATTCTCCCACCTGTAGCACGATCTTGCCAAACTGTTTCCCTTCCTCCAGCCGGCGGTGGGCGTCAGCCACTTCCTTGAGCGGGAAGAGATGATCGATAATAGGCCTCAACTGAGACGTTCGCATGAAGTTCAGGATCTGGCGGAATTCTTCCCGGCTCCCGAGAGTTGAACCAAAAATTTTGAGATGGTTCCAAAAGATGCGCGGAATATCGGTCGAAGGATGCTCCCCGGCGGTCGCGCCGCACGTTACCAATCGCCCCCCCTTCGCCAGCGCCCCAAGGCTTTTCGACCAGCTCTCTCCTCCCACGGAGTCCACCACGATCTCCACGCCCCGCTTTCCCGTCAATGCTCTAACCTCTTTAGCAAAATCGCTCTTTACATAGTTGATGCCGTGGTCGGCTCCCCAGTTTTTTGCCATCGTCAATTTCTCGTCGCTGCTTGAAGTGACAATGACGTGCGCGCCCATGTGTTTGGCTACCTGGAGCGCCGCGCTGGCCACGCCTCCGCCAACCCCTAGAACCAGCACATGCTCGCCCGGCTTAATCTGAGCGTTGGTCACCAGCATCCTCCAGACCGTGAGAAAGACCAGCGGGAAGCTTGCGGCCTCCTCAAACGACAGCCCCGGGGGGATCGGGAAGCAATTTTTTGCCGGCAGCTTCACATACTCGGCATAAGTTCCCTCCAGCCGCTCTCCCAGGGCGCGGAGGTGAAGGCACATGAAATCCCTGTCCGTCAGGCAAAACTCGCATCGGCTACAGCCGGTTGGCGGGTAAAGACAGACCGCGTCGCCCCGCTTCACGTTTCTCGCTTGCTCGCCCACCTCGATGACAATGCCGGCTCCATCGGCTCCCAGTATGCGCGGGAGGGATATCTCAATGCCCGGTAGACCGCGACGGTTCCAAATGTCGATATGGTTAAGAGCGGCCGCCTTGAGTTGAACGATTACGTCCGTCGGGTCGGTTAGCTTGGGTTCCCCGACTTCCTCGTAGCGGAGCTTATCGGCCGCGCCGTGCTCGTGGATCCGAACCGCCTTCAACGATTCCTCCTGAAGATTTTCTTCTCGTTAGCAGGATATGTCGGGAGAGTCAATTAATTTTTGTGTAGGGTGAGGAGTGGGTAGCGAGCCGTGAGCAGTGAAAGATATTTTATGCGGAGAACGATGTCCCGCAACCGCAGGTGCTTTTCACATTGGGGTTGTTGAATTTGAATCCGGCGCCGTGGAGACCGCTTGCATAGTCGATGACCGTGCCCTTGAGATACTTGGCGCTTGAAGGGTCGAGATAGACCTTGACTCCGTCCATCTCCAGAACGATGTCGCCCGGCTTTTCCTGATCTTCGAAATCCAAGTGATACGAGAACCCCGAGCAACCGCTACTCACCACCGCAACTCGAAGCCCGTGTCCTTCGAGGTTTTCGCGTTCCAGGATGGTCTTGACCTGCTGGACGGCCGCTTCCGAGAGTCTCACCATGGGCTCGCCAGTTTCCCGAGCCTTATTATCATCGGCGGAAGCCGTCTGGATCGTCATTTGCGCATCCTCCCTGACCATAACAATCTAAACTTTATCCTCAAAGCACTCCGAAATCAAGCCGGCTACGGTTAGATTCTTAGATGGCTTGACAGGTGTGTGGGGATGGTATCGCGGGCTCAGACTGGATCATCCATAAGAGCCCGCTCCCGTGGATGGAAAACGCTCGAACATGTCAAGGTATCGTCCGTTCGCCCCTTCTTCGATAAACTCAGGACAGGCCCTTAGTCCTTCGATATGCAGGCCGTTCGTCCTGAGCTTTGTCGAAGGAAACGGCCTGCTACTCAGGACAGGCCTGTCGAAGGGCGAACGGAGAGTCTTTCCGCAGCCGAGATCGAGTGGAACTTGAAGACCCCGCACTCCGGCAAGGCTCCAGGCGCTATTTGAAAGGTTCTTTCAAGACAACTTTCACGCCCGCGATTGTTCCTTTTACGGCCTTGCGCACCTGTCGCGCCGCTTGCGAGCTGATCTCTCCAGCCGCTTTCAATGCGCCGTTGGCCGCAGCGGAAGCCGCTTCCGTGGCATCCAAGCTGATATCTCTCGCTCCGGCTATCGCGCCTTGCACCGTGCCTTTCGCCGCTTTTCCGATATCCCCGCCAATCTCCGACGTTCCTTTGATGACATGAGTGCTGGTTACGCTTATCGTCTCCAATGCCCCTTTGCCGCTGGCCTTGGTTCCTTGTAAAACTCCCAGAACCACTCCTTTGGCACCCGAACCCACGTCACCGCCGACCTCAACGACTCCTTGAATGGCGGACCGTACCACGCCGGAAGAGGCTTCCATAAACGACGCACCGGTCTTGCCGGTACCGGACAGCACTTCGCTCGTTGATTTTAGGACGCCGTTTGCGGCCGCAGCGGTTGCCTCGGTCACATCCAGCCCGACTTCCTTTGCGCCGGTTATCGCTCCTTGCATGGCGCCTTTTGCTGCTTTTCCAATGTCCCCGGCCACCTCCGATGTCCCCTTGATTACGCTGCTGGCCGTTGCCGTGATGGCATCCGACGCTTCCACACTGGTCTCTTTGGTCCCCCGCAGGGTCCCGACCACCGCTCCCTTCGCGGCCGATCCCACGTCGCCGCCCATATCGACTGCTCCGCGAATCGCAGCGCGTCCCACGTCCGAAACGGCTTCAATCAATGACGTGCCTACCGCACCCGTCTCTTTAATAGTATGAGACAGCGTTCCGCTTACCGTATCAACGACCGCTTTGGACACGTCGCCTGTTCCTCTAATCGTCCCGACGAGTCCGTCTTTGACGGACTGAAAAATTCCTTTTCTCTGTTCCATCGCCCTCTCCCTTCTCTTTCTTGTTTTAAAGAGAAACTTTACCAAATCTGAAGCATGACGAGGGTCAGGCTGAGCATCAACTTTGCACATGGCCATGCGTCAACTTTGGCATGTAGCCTTCGCTAGCGGAGGAGATCTGGGGCTCATGATCCGGCGTCTCCGTGATCGACAAGGTAAAAAAGGCCTGGCCCCGGCCTCGGGCTCATCCGGTCCCGCTCGCGCCTCGTTGTCCGGCTGATCGTTTGGCGGTAACTATTTTTGGTCCGCCTGTTTTATCAACGTTCTTGGGGACCACCCCGTACGGATCCTTCTCTTGGATACTTCCGATCAGCCCATCGCAGTCGGCGTCCTGCCCCCACCAGAGATCCCTGGGTTGGAAGACAACCGACGCGAGCATCACCACGACGTTGAAGATCTTGGCAGGCAGCGATTCAATCCCGGTCTTGAGCGGGTCCGGAAAGACCGAGATATTCTTGAAACCACCTGCCACGCGGATAAACGAACGGAGGCTCAGCGGGCTAAAGTCTTTCGGGACCGGCGTCAAGATAACGTTGAGCTTCTCGTCCCGGAGGTCGATCTTCCCCTCGCCGTAAACCACCGTATCGGTGGTATCGAATACAAGAGTGTGAACCCCCATCTGCCCGTCCTTCCCTCGGAGATCCAGCGCGGCGCAGCGGATGGGGATGGACCGATCGCCTCGGACGACCATGCCCAGCGCTTCCGCGACGTCGAGCCCGGCAAGCTCAACGAGGAGCGCGCTGATCTGCCCCCCTGACATCACCAAAAATGTGTCGCCGGAGGCGGTAGCCATGAGTTCTCGAAAGGATTCCCCGGTTCCCGAAATGGCGACTCGTCCGCCAATAGGCGCGAGGCTCTTTTGAGCGAATGTGCTGTTGCCAAGGAATCGCTTCAGGTCGAGCTGCCGGAACCGAGTATCGATCTTGACCTTCGGGGGCCGCTGCGATCCGTCAAATGTGCTGAAGATCTCGACGCGGCCGTTGGCAACGCCGAACACAGCCGGCTCGAACCGCAAAACTCCGTCGTTCAGGCTTAACTTCGCGTTGAGGTTGTCTATCGGAAGATTGGGCGCGAGAATTTTTTTCGCGCGCAACCGGACATCCGCGTCCATGGTTCGCAGGCGTTCCAGATTATAGCGTTGATCAGGGAATATCCGGTCGTTTTCTTTTTCGCTGGCGGTTTTCTTTATTTGCTCCTCGGAAGCCGTTTCGGCTGATCCCATTCTCGGTGTCCCGCCGATGAAGCCGGCCAGGTCGTCGAAGTCGAGCAGGTTGGAGACAAGATCGGCCTTCATGGCGTGGCGCTTTGGTCCCAGGTCGACGCGGATGGTGCCGGAGAGGTCGCTGTCGCCCACCCGTCCGGAAAAATTTGAAAACGACCAGATCTTCCCTTCGTGCTTTAAATGGCCTTTAATTTAAGCCTGTAAGGCGGCGTCGATGGAAAGACGAGTCGGATAAGCGGGAAGAGGTTCGCCATGTCGTCTCCTTCAATATCGAGCGTGACGTCTTCCCCTTTCATCTCCAATGGCTCGGTGAGATTCCCGGCGATATTTGCTTTCAGTTTTCCGGCGCCGAGGTTGATCTGCAGAGGGTAGGGCTCGCTAGAACTCCTCAGGTTTTGGTAAGAACCTCCCTCCAACGATAAAGTCATCGGCTGTTTCTGGTAGTAGCCTTCCGCCTTGACCTTGACCGGTCCCTGCAAAAATCCTTCCGCTTCTGCCTGAGAGAGCTTCAATTCGACCTGGGCATTCGTTTCCTGATTGTCAAACAGTAGCATGGCGTCTTTTATGATGAGTTTTTCGATGACGGGAAACTCGGTGCGCTTCTTCGGTACCGCGGGTTCGGTCACGACGGGAGCCCCGCGAAATTCCCAGTTTGCGGCGCCGCCGGCATTTTTTTCGAGAATCACTTTGACTTGAGACAGAGTCACCCCGGGAAGGACAAGACGCCACTTCAAAAGTTGCCAGAGGTCTACCTGAACGTCGACTAGTCCGACTTCGATCATCTGGGGGTGACTGCTCCAATCAGCGTTCTCGAATTGTATATCGCTCGCGCGCACTCGGGAGACCCAACCGAGATCAATTTCGAGATCTCCGGCGATGCTCAGATTGCGTCCCGTGACCTTGCTGACTCCGGCTGATATGTACGTCTTAGCTTTGTTGGCGTCCAGGGTCGAAACAAAGATCGCCACCGCTATCGCAACCACGCCAAAAATGGAACTAGCCCAGATCAAAATGTAACGTTTTCGCTTGGTCATAGAGGAATTCCCGCCTTTGCTACGGGTTCAACTATCCGATCAGATTCTGCGCAAAAAGCGTACCAAATCGGAAAAACCAGACATTGCGGCGCTTATCGGGCGGAGAAATGCCGAAGGGGCGATATTTGGATATACGGGCGCTGTAGGGAATCGAAAAAAACTGTAGGGAGTTGCAGACAGAAAGAAATCAACACCTGTTTTGGATTTTATAACATTTGGATGACCGACGTACCGTTTGCAATGCGGAGGCCGTCTCCAAGCGGCGTGCCGAGATATGCGTAGCCGTGCAGGGGAGGAAAGTTTTGTACCTTGTCCTAATTTTTTTCAAAGAGCCCGTGGATAAAAGCAGCGGGATCGAAGGGCTGGAGATCGTCGATGTCTTCCCCGACGCCGATATACTGGACCGGGATTCCCAGCTCTTCCTGAATGCCGATGATGATGCCGCCTCTGGCCGTGCCGTCGAGCTTGGTGAGAACAATGCCGCTTACGTCCAGCGCCTCTTTGAAGATTCGCGCCTGCTGCAGCGCATTCTGGCCGGTGGTGGCATCGAGAACCAAAAGCGTTTCATGCGGCGCTCCAGGCTGTTCTCGGGCAATCACCCGGCGGATCTTTTTCAGCTCCTCGACCAGGTGGACTTTGGTGTGCAGCCTGCCGGCGGTATCGATCAAGACGACGTCGGCTTTGCGCCTCTCGGCTGCGTGGATGCCGTCGAAGGCGACGGCCGAAGGATCCGCTCCGGGTTGGTGCTTGATCACCTCGACGCCGATTCTCGCTCCCCAAGCCTCGAGCTGCTCAATGGCTGCGGCGCGAAACGTGTCCGCCGCTATCAAGAGCGTTTTTTTCCCCTCTTTCTGGTATCTGGCGGCGAGCTTGACGATTGTGGTGGGCTTTCCGACTCCGTTGACGCCCAGGCAGAGGATGACCCAAGGCGGCGGCGAGAGGGGAGCCGGGGCGGATTTTTTCTCGGCTTCCTTGAGCAGGGCAATCATTTCCTGTTTGAGTGAAATGGAGGGAGGCAGTCCTGTCCAGGATTGTCGCCGCACGGATTCCACCAGCCTGTCGGTGGCCTTGACGCCCACGTCGGCCGAAAGCAAAATCTCCTCAAGAGCCGCGATGGTCTCTTCGGGCGACTGGCCGCCCTGAAAGATTTCTTCGAGCTTCTGCGTCCACCCCTCTCGCGTCTTGGCGAGACCCTTTCTCAGGCGCTGAAAAAAAGAATTCTTTTCCATGAGTTATTTTTGATGCGAAAGGAATAACGATTTCTTACCATCTGCGAGCGAACGTGACAATGGATTCAATCCGAAATCGGCGGTCGAAAATCTACAATGGAGGGGTGGTCGAGAGGTTGACGGTTTAGTTCATCCGCACGGACACAACCTTGGAAATCCCCGGCTCTTCCATCGTGATGCCGTAAAGGACCTGAGCTGATTGCATCGTCCGCTTGTTATGGGTGACCAGGACGAACTGGGAGGTTTCGCTCATCTCCCTCACGAGTTCGTTGAACCGGTCGATGTTGGCATCGTCCAGAGGCGCGTCGACCTCGTCCAAGAAACAGAACGGGCTGGGTTTGGTGAGGAAGATGGCGACGAGCAGGCTCACGGCCGTGAGAGCCTTTTCGCCGCCGGAAAGGAGGGTGATCGATTGCAGCTTCTTTCCCGGCGGCTGGGCGACGATGTCGACGCCGGTTTCCAGGTAATCGTTCTCGTCGGTCAGAACCAGACGCGCCTTGCCGCCCTGGAAAAGCCGGGGAAAGATCTGCTCGAATCTCTCGTTGATCTCTTCGAAGCTCTCCTTAAAGCGGGCGCGACAGATGCGGTTCAGCTTGCTGATGGTGTGCTGGAGGTC
>JACPFH010000548.1 GCA_016183075.1 Deltaproteobacteria bacterium
AGGTCTGACCCCAAATTCTGATAAATCTTCATGCGCAGCCGCCGCTCCTCGTTGTTGACTGCTATTTCGGTTGGGCTGGTAGTAGGCCTCGGCTACCCGTTGGTGGACGTCGGTCTTGCGTGCCGCGTACCAATCTCCGAGGCGTGCGTCTGGGGCAAGGCTTACCTTCCACTGACCTTAGGCATAAGTGTAGTCATGGTGGGCGGAATAGTGGCTGGGCTACTCTATGCCGTGCTCAGGTGGCGGCACCGCAGTAACTCGCGCGATGATGCCGTCTAACCTGAGGGCATTCCCTGGGAGGAGGTCCTCCAGCAGATTCGCACCCGCCCCAGGTGAAGCCGCCATCGGTCACACCTTGTGGCGCTGCCGCTCACGCTAACCGTTGAGCCTCACCGCTTCGACGCAACGGAAGGCTGTAGTTGCATGGTTTTGCCGGTCCGCAGGAAACCTACGCCTCTTCAGTGGGAATCGTCGGGTTGAGGATCTGGGTTGCCTGATCCAGCGCCTTGTGACTACCCAAAAGGACAAGGATATCGCCTTCCCGTAGGATAAGATCGGGACCGGGATTGGAATTTGATGTCCCCTCGCGCACGACCGCGACCACGGTCACGCCGCTGCGCGAGCGGAGCTCGAGCTCCTGCAGACTTTTTCCGATCGCCGGGGAGCCATCCTGGATCAGAAAGATATCCGTGGTGGTGCCAGCCAAAAATTGGCTTAACTGATCAAGCTGTCTGCCCTGAAGGTGCAACCCCCGAAGCGTCCCGTAGTGCTCCTTGCGGATCAAGTCGACCTGAAGTCCGATGACATTGCGCGGGATGTGAAATTCCTGAAGGACGCGGGCGAAAATCTCCACGGAGGTTTCGAATTCCTCCGGGATCACCTGGTTGGCTCCCAATCGGTAGAGATGCTCGATCTCCGCCACATACCGGGTGCGCACGATGATGTAAAGGTCCGGGCGCAAACGGCGCGCCAGGGAGACGATACGAGCAGTCGCAACGGGGGCGGATATCGCCACCACCAGGATGCGCGCCTTGTCGATACCCACCTTATATAAGACTTCGGGGCGGGTGCCGTCGCCAAAGATAATGGGCTCGCCGGCGGTTTTAGCCCGCCTCACCAGCTCCGGGTCCATCTCCAGGATCCGATACGGAACGCCGACCTCGTTGAGGACCCGACAAAGGTTCTGTCCGTTCAGACCGTAACCCAATACGATCACGTGACCGGCAATGCCGCTTTCGGCATCTTCGCCATGGCCAACGCCTTCCGGCGATGGAGCCCGAACCGCCGACTGTAGACCGTAGCCGACGCCGTGACCCCACTGGATCAGGAAAGGCGCGGCCATCATGGTGAGAATCGACGCGCTTAAAAAAGCTTGCTCCCCCTCCGCCGTTACCAATCCGTATTCCCGCCCCGCCCGCGCCAATATAAAGGAGAACTCTCCGATCTGGGCCAGACTCATGCCGGACCGGACGGAAAGACGTGTCCCGTACCCCGCAAGAAACGCGCCCACTGCAACACCAGGATCAGCGCGAAATTGGACACAGCGATCGCAAGGTCGTGCCGGAGAAAATCCAGGTCGAGGAGCATGCCGATGGAGATAAAGAAAAGGCCGCCGAAACTGTCCCGCAACGGCGAGACGTCGGCAATGATCTGCGAGCTGAATTCCGACTCCGAAATCACCAGACCGGCGATGAAGGCCCCCAACGCGAGCGAAAGACCCACCGCCGAGGTGAGCCAGGCCGTCCCCATGCAGATCAGGATGATAGAGAGGATAAAGATCTCCCGGCTGCGCAGCAGAACTATGTGGCGCAGGAGCCAAGGCAGCAGGGTTCGGGCAGCCAAGACGATCACAAGCAAAACGATAATGCCTTGGGCCAGCGCCCACAGGATACGAGACAACGAGAAGCTCCCCGAGCTGCCCAGGACGGGAACCAGGAGCATCATGGGGACGATGCATAGGTCCTGGAGCAGTAGAATACCCGCCGCGAGCTTACCCTGCAGCGCGTCGATCTCGCCGCGGTCGTGCAGGACCTTGAGCACGATCGCCGTACTGCTGAGCGATACCAGAAAGCCGTAAAAGATTCCGGCCTCGGGCCCGTATCCCGCAACCATGCCGATGGCCGCAACGACCAGCGTGGTCAACAAGACCTGGATAATCCCGGCCCAGACCACGTAGCGATGGACCGACAAAAGCTGGCGCAGGGAGAATTCAATGCCGATGGTAAAGAGAAGGAGAACGACGCCGATCTCGGCCAGAATCTCGATCTGCTGGACGTTGCGGATCAACCCGATACCTTCGGGTCCGATGACGACGCCGGTGAGAAGAAACCCCACGATGGCCGGCAGGCGCAGTTTCTGGAAAACAAAGACGATCGAGATGATCGCGGTCAGGACGATGAGAAGCTCTCTTAGTACGCTGATATCAGGCATGGGAAGCCATCAGCTATCAGCCGTCAGTGTACAGCGAAATAGGTTTGCTGGGCGCTGAGCGCTGAAAGCTGAGCGCTTTGTCGATCACTTGGCCTTGTATTCGACCGTAACCACCGTATGGATGCCGCCGCGCACATTGAAGTCCCCGACCACCGTCATCGACCGCGGCTGGCAGGCGCGCACCAGATCATCCAGAATGCGGTTGATCACGTCTTCGTGGAAGGCTCCTTCGTTGCGGAATGACCAGAGATAGAGCTTGAGGGATTTTAGCTCGACACACAGCACGTCCGGTACATATCGGATCCGGATCGTGGCAAAGTCGGGCTGGCCGGTGCGCGGGCAAAGGCAGGTAAACTCGGGACATTCCATGCTGATCTCATAATCTCGCGCGGGATGCGGATTGGAAAAGGTCTCAAGCGCTTTGCTGGGAGTGCCCGGCATGGATCGATTCTAGCCAAGTCGGGTCCGCTTTCCAACCGCCGCGGCCAATGTGCTTATGCCCACCGGTTGAACGATTTGAACGGCTTGAACGGCTTGAACCGGTCCGGCGTTCAAAACGTTCCAAACGTTCAAACAGTTCAAAATGGTCAGGATCTGCACCAGCTTACATATCGCTACGTCCGCAGCCGCAGCCGGCATGTGCCCGATCTTCTACCACGGATGCTTGCGAAAGGGAGAATAGTCCGGGGGACGCCTCTCTAAAAAAGCCTGCGTCCCTTCCCGGCACTCCTCGCCCATGTAATAGAGCGCAGTGGCGCCATGGGCGAGATTTTGAATTCCGTAGACGTGGTCGGTGTCCGCGTTGAAAGCATGCTTCAAGAAGCGCAGCGCGGCCGGGCCTCGTTCGAGCAGTTCTTTGGCCCAGGTCATGACCTCCTCTTCAAGTCGCTCCGGCGGCACGACCGCGTTTACGAGACCCATCCCGGCAGCTTCCTCGGCCGAGTATCTCCGGCACAGATACCAGATCTCCCGCGCTTTTTTCTCGCCCACAACTCTGGCGAGATAAATGGCGCCGAAGCCGCCGTCGAAGCTCCCGTACTTCGGTCCGATCTGGCCGAAGACCGCGCGCGAGGATGCGATCGTCAGATCGCAAAGCACGTGAAGGACATGGCCTCCGCCGATCGCGTAGCCGTCAACCATAGCGATGACCGGCTTCGGGATCTCGCGGATCAGGCGGTGAAGGTGCGTGACGTGCAGCCGAGGCAGGCCGCTCTCGTCCTCGTAGCCGCCCTTTCCCCTGACCGCCACGTCGCCGCCCACGCAAAAGTTCCCGTTCGTACCGGTCAGGACCACGACGCCGACCTCCGGATCATTCCAGGCATCCCAAAACGCCTCGCGCATCTCGTCGATGGTTCGCGGCCGGAAGGCGTTCAGAACCTCGGGCCGGTTGATCCGGACAAAGGCCACGCCTTCCTTTTTCTCATAGACGATGTCCTTGAATGAATTCGCCATAGGTAACTCCTCACCGAATTTTTCGCTCCTTGTCACGACCAAAGCTCCCGGGCCATAATAGGCAACCCTCGAAGCAGGATTTTCATGAGACTTACCCGCATATCCTGGATCGGATATCGTGTTCCGTTTAAGAGTCGTTTTGTCGCCGCCGATCTGAGCGCCGCCGTTCGGCACGGCCTGCTTCTACGCCTGGAGGCCGATTGCGGCCTGGTCGGATGCGGCGATGCCTCGCCGGTAGGGGCCGCAAGCGCCGCAGCCGTCGAAGCGCTCGGCGCAGAGCTCGTCTCCGCCGGCCCCCGCCTGCTCGAAATCTCCGGCGAGGATTTTCCCCGGCTCGTGGAAACGCTTCCGGCCCAACTTTCCGCCTCGCTCCGATTCGGCGTCGAGACCGCCCTGTGTGATCTGGCGGCCAACAAAAAAGGGTGCCCCGTCGCTTCCCTGCTCGGCGGCAATCCCCGGAGTATTCCCGTCAATGCGCTTCTTTTCTCCAACCTGCCCGCGGCCATCGGGAGCGAGGCGCGGCGGGCCGTCGAACTGGGCTTCAAGGCGCTTAAGCTCAAGGTTGGTGCGCTTTCCATAGAAGAAGACATCGCGCGCGTCGCCGCCGTGCGCCTGGCCACCGGTCCCGGCGTTGCGCTTCGTATCGACGCCAACCAGGCATGGAGCGCGGAGCAAGCCGTGGAAGTCATCAACCGTCTCCGGCCCCATGACATCGAGTACGTAGAGCAGCCGGTCGCGGCGAGCGACCTCCGAGGAATGGCGAAGGTCCGCCGTTCGGTCTCCACCCCGGTAGCGGCCGACGAGGCGATTGCGTCCCTGGACGATGCGCGCCGCGTTCTCGAAATGGAGGCCGCGGATTTTGTTATCGTCAAGGCTGCGCGGACCGGACTCCTCCAGGCCCTGGCGATTGTCGATTTTGTCCGGCAGGCGGGAAGGCCGGTCATTCTCACCTCGTCTCTCGAATCCGACATCGGCGTCGCTGCAGCCCTGCACCTCGCTTCCGCCCGGGAGCTTACGCGCCATCCCTGCGGGCTTGCCACAGGCTCCCTGCTGGAATCGACCCTGGTTTCAACTCCGCTTTCGCCCACCGAAGGCTTTCTCTCATGCCCGCAACACGCGGGTCTGGGTGTTATACCGGATGAGCGAGCCCTCAAACGGTACGCGACGCAGCT
>JACPFH010000549.1 GCA_016183075.1 Deltaproteobacteria bacterium
GCTGGGTCCCGGCGCCGCGATGACGTATCCACCGATTCCGTCCTGACAGGCTGCCGAAAGAGCCTCACCGCCTCGAACGCGCGAGCGGAACGCGGTCGTCACGGGTCATTGGGAGTTCTCGGCGGCTGAACCCAAAAGGCGACTTCCTGTCATTTTCATTATGAATGTCAGCTTTCTGACAGATCGCGCAAGCTATGTATTATATTCCCATTTTAGATTTACCCGGGGTGACGCTTGCAGCCAGAGGAGACATGATTGGTCCGATCTCTTGTGGCCATTATCCGGGGAGGGAGGGATCACCTTTGAATAGTCGAGCACACATGAACCACATCGACGCGAAAGTCCTGCAGCAATTAAGAAACCTCTCTTCCTTCTCATCTTTGCAATTGGAAAAGGTTGCAGCCAATTTGGCTGTAAAGAATTTAAAGAGAAACCAAGTCATCTTCGATCAGGACGAAGAAGCGAGGCTGGTTTATTTGCTTATCTCGGGGGTGGCTAGAGTTTCTTATGTTAGCAGCGATCAGAAGCAGATCATAGTCAGTCTTATCCCGGCGGGAGAATTTTTTGGCCTCGATTCCTTTGTTCCCAAAATGCGCCGCCCATTCCGATGTGACGCGTTTCAGAACTCTACGATAGGAGCTATTAGGCCGGATATTTTAATCGAAATCCTTATGGGGATTCCATTTGAATCCTTCCTGCACTGGTATCAGGCCGTGATGTATCCCATGCGAAGGATGTATATCCATTGCATTAAGGGGATTGGCCTTGATCTTCGCAGGCGTCTGGCTCTCGAACTCATAAATCTGGCCGATCGTTTCGGTATAGCGGATGCGCGCGGGGTTAGTATCGTCTTACACGTCAGCCACGAAGTGCTGGCGGGTCTGGTCGGGGCCTCGCGACAGCAAGTCACCGAACATTTGAATGAATTTGACCGGAAAAAGATAATCTCAAGAGAGGGACGTCGCATTACAATCGATCTTAATAAGCTTCGCAAGATTGTTGAGCCTTCCTTTTGAGAAACGGATCGGCCGGTGCTTTAGGTCAGGAGATTTCAGGTTAACGTGGGCCGATGCCAACTCCCACAGATAAAGAAGTCATGCTCCAGTCGATTATAGATAAAATAAACCAAGAAAAAGGCCAGAATTGGATCATCGTCCCGCCTGGCCCTCTAGGCCCACCCGATCTATGCATTTTTCGCGAGACCAGAACTCACAAGCAGGCGCGTCGAGAGATCCCTTCGTTTTGGTTCGAAACTAATGAAATCGTGGCGATTGAAGGCGCGGTTCGCAGCGCCCTCCAATTAGCCTTCATGGAGTAGGCGGAGCTTTCTCCCCGCGGGAAGAACACCCGGTGAAAGAGAGGGACCGATATGAAAAAGACGAAGGAGCAAAAGAGGAGTTCGGATGCAGCGAAGAGGAAAACAGAATTCAGATTACTTGCGCCTCGAGCGCAAAGTGTCTTTCTGTGCGGTGATTTTAACCGATGGAATCCGTCTTCTCATCCCCTGAAAAAGGACAACAAAGGGGTATGGAAAATTTCGTTGAATCTGGATCCGGGCCAATACCAGTACCGTTTCTTGGTCGACGGGGAATGGCAGAACGATCCCAATTGCGACTCGTATTCGGACAATCCCTTTGGCACATCGAATTGCCTGAAATTTGTCGGATAAGCCTTTGGGATTCCTTCCCGCGGCATTCCGTCTGTAGATGGACATCCGGCGCCGAGAGCGTAGTCGGTATTGCTCTAAGCCTCATCAGCCATGTCTGCAATGGAAGAAATGAATGAACGGCTTGATGAGACGAAGTCGGAAATTTCGCGCCTTGACAATTCATTCTTCAGGAACCATTTTTATATCACCGGTGGCGCAATACGACATGATGTAAAGCCTCTTGAGGGACCCGTCCTTGCGGTCACACCTTAGTTCGGACGTTGTGCCTTCGCCGGCGAGTCTTAGGAGTGATTCTACAGCCCGACCGAAACGTCTGGCGTGTCGAGCGCGCCGAACGCGCCGCCGTGCTGATCGACGGCGGCCAGTACTTCGGCGCGGTCCGCGAGGCGCTGCTCAACGCGCGCTCGACCGTCTTCATCGTCGGCTGGGACCTCGACAGCCGGACGCGGCTGGTCGGCGAAAGCGGCAAGGCCGACGATGGTTTTGCCGAGAACTTCGTCGAGTTTCTGACCGCGCTCGCCAAACGACGACCGAAGCTCGTCGTGCACCTGCTAATCTGGGACTATTCCATTCTCTACGCGCTCGAACGCGAGCTGTTTCCAACCGTGTCGCTGCACTGGCGCACACCGCGGCGCATTCGATATTGCCTTGACGACGACCTGCCGGCCGGCGCGTCCCATCACCAGAAGATCGTGGTGGTGGACGATTCGATTGCATTCTGTGGCGGCCTCGACCTGACCATCCGGCGCTGGGACACGGCCAAGCATCGTCTCGACGAGTCGGGGCGCGTCGATCCGGCCGGCGCCCCCTACCCTCCGTTCCACGACGTGCAGGCGGTCGTCGACGGCAAGGCCGCGCTCGCGCTCGCCGAATTGGTGCGAGCTCGCTGGCGGCGCGGCGCATGCGAGCGCACGCCACGGATTCGCCCACAGGGCGATCCCTGGCCGCCAAGCGTCAAACCTGATCTCACCGGCATCGACGTGGGAATTGCGCGCACCTACCCGGCCACCGAGGAGGAAAAGGAGGTCCGGGAAGTCGAAGCGCTGTTTTTCGATTCCGTCGACCGCGCGCAGCGCGCCATCTACATCGAAAGCCAGTATTTCACCGCCGCCCGTTTCGCCGCACGCCTGGTCGAACGGATGCGAGAAAGACCCGATCTCGAGGTCGTGATCGTGGCGCCCAAGGGGCCCCACTCCTGGCTCGAAGCTCAGACCATGCAGGCCGGCGAAGTGCGATTCAGGCGCGTTCTCGAGGAGGCCGGACTGCGCGAGCGCGTGCGCCTGCTCTATCCGCAGGTGACCGACGGCGGCCGGTCCGTCGATACCGTGGTCCATTCCAAGATCATGGTCGTCGACGATGTGCTCCTGCGGGTCGGCTCGGCCAATTTGAGCAACCGTTCGTTCGGCCTCGATACCGAGTGCGACCTGGCGTTCGAGGCGAAAACGCCCGGCCAGCGAGGGGCGATTCTTCGCATCCGCG
Organism: Deltaproteobacteria bacterium; assembly: GCA_016183075.1. GTDB lineage: Bacteria > Desulfobacterota > Binatia > UBA9968 > UBA9968 > 2-12-FULL-57-22. The sequence goes on from JACPFH010000549.1 coordinate 3,149, forward strand.
ACCGCCTGCTCGCCGACCATTGCGGCGCTGCCGCCGAGAAGGTTGCGGCGTCGCTTGCCCGCACGGGCTCGCTCATGAAGACGGCGCAGACGTTGACGAGCGACGGCCACAGCCTGCAGCCCATCGATCTCCGCGAAGACCCGCAGGTCTTGCCTTCGCTCGAAGGCATCGGCGACCCCGAGCGCCCGATCGCGCCGTCGGTCTTCCTGAAGACTTTCGTCGGCGAGCGGCCGCAGGCGCGGCGCCTCGGCCGGCTCGCCAAAGTGATCGCAATCGGATTGATCATCGTGGTTCTCATGCTGGCCTGGCGTTTCTCGCCGCTGGCGACGCTGGCCGATCCCGATACGGTTCGGGACCGGCTGGCCGAGATCGCGGATACGCCCGGCGCGCCGGCGATCGTGCTCGCGATCTTCGTGATCGGCGGTCTCCTGGTCTTTCCGGTGACTCTCCTGATCGCGGCGACCGCGGCCACGTTCGGGCCCTGGCTCGGCTTCGCCTACGCCGCGGCCGGGGCCATCGCGAGCGCCATCGTGACCTATGAAGCGGGTGTTGTCGTTGGCCGCCGGGCGCTCGAGGACGTGCTCGGTCCCAGGCTCAATCGGATCCGGCGGAGCATCGCCCGGCGCGGGGTGCTGGCGATCGCCGTGGTGCGTCTCGTGCCGATCGCGCCGTACACGCTCGTCAACCTCGCCGCGGGGGCGAGCAAGATTCCGCGCGCCGATTACCTCATAGGCACGATCCTTGGTCTGATGCCGGGTCTCATCGCGATATCGGCGCTGGGCCACCAGATCTTCAGTATCATCACCGAGCCGACGCTCGCCAACGTGATCCTTTTCCTGTTGGCCCTGTTCGCCTGGATCGCCGTATCGCTCGGTGTGCAGGCGCTTGTCCTTCGATTGCGGAGCATCAAACCTTGAGCATGCGCCCTCCCTTCACGACCCGGGTGATGACCTGGAACATTCACGGCGGTGTCGGCACCGATGGACGGTTTGCGCTCGCGCGCATCACCGAGACGATCGCGCGCCACGACCCCGACGTTGCCGCGCTGCAGGAGGTCGATTCGCGCCGCACGACGGGGCAGCGTTCCGCGTTCGAGGTCTTGCGCGAAGCCGTCGGCGAACATGGCATCGAGGCGAAATCGATCACCACCGCGGACGGCGATTACGGCCAAATGGTGGTGAGCCGTTGGCCGTTTGGAGCGACCGAGGTGCATGATCTCACCGTCGGCGACTACGAGCCGCGCCGTGCCATCGAGACGCAGGTTCGCACGCCTATGGGCACGTTTCGTCTCGTTGCCACGCATTTCGGGCTCGACCTGACCGAGCGGCGCACCCAAGCTCAACGCCTCATTGAGATCGCGCGGCGCCATCCGATGACCACGGTGATGCTCGGGGATTTCAACGAATGGTTCTGGCCGGCTTCGTTTCGGGGCGTGCTTGGGAGAGAACTTCCGGATCGTACGCGACACGCGACCTTCCCGTCATGGTGGCCCGTCTTGCGGCTTGACCGCATCTTCTGCTGGCCCCGGCGGACTCTCGTGGGAAGCTTCGTCGACCGCCGCGCGGCCCGCGCCTCGGATCACTTGCCGGTGATCGCCGATATCGTCATTGAGCCTTCCTCTAACCAGTCGCTCTAAAAGCCTCTTACCCCAGTTGGGCCGGATGTCCGGCCTCGCTTCGCTCAGGTTTTTATCCGATTGTCGGCTCCGACTTCGACTGATGCCGCGCGCTCAGGTATTCCCGGCACTTCGATTGAGGGCTTCACCCGCTTGTTGCGGCCGCGGACGGAGATTAGGATCAAACTAATGCAAACGTCTTTAGGAATGTTACATGGGTCTCTGCGCAAGTCCGATCAAGGGTTCCGAAGGGGGCGTGGCTGCAGGCCGCGGACGTCCGATTACAAACGGTACGGCTCATGGCACAAACCCATCGGCCGCGGCCGGAAGACATGTCCCCGAGGAACGTAACACCAAATAAGTCGTTTGCATTAGCTCATCGAAGCGGAGAACAGGTCGTGATATCCCCCGGCTCTGGCACCCATTTATTCCGCACAATCCTGCGCACGAGGCATCTCGCCTGCGTGCTTCTCGTTCTTGTGTTGGTTCTCTCCGAGCTGGTGAGCCTCGACCCGCTGGGTTCCCCATCGCTCATGATCCCGACGGAGCCTCCGGTCATCGCGGCCGAGGTCCCCGCCGGTGTCCAGCCCCACTATCCTTGCGAACCGGCGCCATTCGGCAACAGCGGCTCTATTCTGATCAAGGGCCGTGCGGTCGAACGCTCCCGATTGGAATCCAGCGAAACCTTGAGATCTTCGCCGCTGGATTCGGCCCGTGCCCGCGGTTATCGAGCCGGGCTGCCCCGCAATGCCATTCCGGCGGCGTCGCCGCGCGCCTAGACGGCCGTTTTCCTTATTCCAGTTGTATTCCGGCCCGGGGCCAGCCGAGGGAATTCCATGCCTTCGAGCGGGCGAGCCGGTCTGGAGGGAGAAATATATGACGGATCATCTTCAAAATATCATGACGAAAATCGCTGAATCGGTGGAGTATCGGGGTATCCTGGGAACCCTCAAGACCTGCATGGCGACCGTAATCCATCCGATCCTGAACGATGAGCGGGTCATCCGGCACAGAGAGCGGAGATTCGATCGGAAGTTCGGGACGGATACGGCCGGCATCATCCCTATCGAAGAGCTGCATCTCGAGGGCCCGTCGGCGGCGCACGGAATCCATTATCAGGCCTCGCGGCCCGTGGTGCTGAAGGACGCGCTCGCCGGCCTCCAGATCAACTACCGGGAATTCACGCTAGTCGATTTCGGCTGCGGGAAAGGGAAGGCCCTCTTGCTGGCCTCGGATTTCCCGTTCCAGAAGATCATCGGCGTCGAGCTGTCGCC
>JACPFH010000550.1 GCA_016183075.1 Deltaproteobacteria bacterium
CGCTACTGGTACCCGGCCCACGATCTCCTTGGGGTTTGCCGGGTTGAGGGATTCGACCCAGGCGCCGGTTTCCCTCTCATCGTCGCCAATTCGAAGGGGATAGCCCCGGCCCAATTTGCCCTGCACATCAGCGATGGCGGAGGCAAAGCGGACGCGACTTTCTCGATGGGAAAAATCGAGCAGGGGCTCGTTTACAAACGGAGTCGGGGTCGTCTGGGTGTCCGCCCGGCCGGCAGGGCCCGCCAGTGGCTTGGGTGCCGGCACGGACGGGGCAACGATCAACGTTTCGATGTCTCTTTCTTCGGCGTATGTCTGGCGCAGAAAAGAGGTGTTAGAGGTGTTTTCCATCAGGCGGCGGATCAGGTAAGCCATCCCAGGCAGCAGTTCTCCGACCGGGACGTAGACGCGCACCCGCTGCCCGTTATCGATGATGGCCTGGCGGATCGGCTCAGCCATGCCGTAGAGCATTTGAATTTCGTAGCCATTTGTCGGGACGCCGAATTGCCTGGCGGTGACAATCGCGTGGGCAATGCTTCGGATGTTATGGCTGCCGAACGCAACCTGGATCATGTCGTGGTTTTCGAGCAGCAGGCGGCTGAGCCGCTCATAGTTGGCGTCGGTCTCGGCTTTCGCCGTGAACACCGGGATGGGCCAGTTTTTCTGCCTGGCCCAAGCGATCTCGCTATCCCAATAGGCTCCCTTTATGAGGCGCACGCCGATTTTCAGCTTGCGCTCTCGCGCCCAGCGGATGAGGGCGGTCAAATCCTTCTCGGCATCGCGTAGATAGCTTTGCAGGGCGATGGCGCAGCGAGGCCTTTCGCGAAACTCGGTTTCCTCCAACAGCGAAGTGAAGACGGAAAGCGTGAGGTCCTTGAAGGCGTACTGCTCCATGTCGATCGTCAGTGCCGCTCCGAGCCGAGAGGCTTCCCGCATCAGGCGGGTGAGCCGCTCCCGCGCCACCACCTCGGTATCCGGGTCGAGCGGATCGAATCGGGGGTAAAGCGAGGATAGCTTTACGGAGAGGTTGACTCGGGGAAGCGGGCCCTCGGGGCCGGAGTCGATCTGGGGCACCGACGGCCACTTTTCTGTGACGGGGACGAGTTCGGTCAGGAGCCTACGGTAACGGCTCTCCATCACCTCAGCCTCTTTTTCGCTCACCGTGGCTTCCCCCACGACATCCAGGGTGAACGCCGCGGGTTCTTTTCTGAGGCTGGTCAACACCGGCGACAACGTCTCAGCGCTTTCTTCCGCAATGAAGCGGCGGGCCAAGCGCACGACGTTGTGCCGCACCACCGGGGCTACGAATCTGCCCGCATGCAGCGCGTGGGCGAGAAAAACCAAGCCGCCGAGGGCATGATCCACCTGAGCGAAATACTCCGCGTCATCCTCGAGGGACCAATCGATCATTCGGCCCATCCAGTCCTGGGGCTGGAAAAGCGAGGGCTTGTGCTCGGCCGCTTTGCGGTACAGCGCGCGGGCGAGTTCCCGAACCTCGGCCTCTAGGCTTTCGGCGGCATTCATTGTCATCCGATTGCTAGACTGCTTTATCTTAATACGTTCGCGCGCGCTTTTTAAGTGTGGCGTTGACCTGGGTACCGCCCGTTGTTAAGAGTCAGAGACTGGCGACTGTCATAAACTCAGGAGAAGCAAATTTGACTGGCACGGATCGTCGTGACCCGAAAACCGCGGTTCTCGAGGCGACAGAGCTTGCGATCGCCGGAATGAGTTATGATCGAGGGCTACTTTGGTTGGCGACGCCGGAAGACCGCCTGGTAGCGACTTACGATCCGGTCACCGGGACAATGGCCGAAAGGCTCGTCTATGCTCACGAGGTTTGGGACGTCGCGGTGGATTCCGGAGGCTTTTGGCTGGTGACTGGCGGCGGCAAGCTCGGCCGTAGGATAGTTTTGTGGTCGCTCGAAGAGGAGCGAGAGCTTAAGCAATTCGACTGCCCCGATGGCGCCGCTTCGGGGCTTACTCGGCTTCAGGACAAGTTGTGGGTGGCACACCGTCACAACCGCAAGCTTTTCTGCCTGGATGCGCAGAGCGGAAAGGTGAACTGGGTGATTCGCACCGACCACGAATGCTTCAGTCCGGCCGCATACAAAAACGAACTCTGGCTGATCGAATCCGACCCCGGGCCTCTGGGCCATTGGAGCCGGGCGCAAGAGTGTCGATACTTCTTTTCCCGCTTCGATCCGGGGCGGGAACGAATTGTGGAACGACTTCCCGTAGCTTTTGCTCCGAGCTGTATGGCGTTTGACGGGGCGCGGTTCTGGTACGCGGAGGAGGGCAAAAAGGGATTCGCCTCAACCGCAAGGCCGCTTCCCCCCCGACTATAAGTCACAACGCTCGGGTATCTTTCCCCCTGAAAGCCAGGTAAGCCCCTGATTTTCTTTGGCAGCGTGCTGAGTTAATTTTTTATAGTGACCCAAGAAAGGAGGCGATTACAGTGAACCGGTTGAACCGTTTTCAACTCTTATATCTCTTGGCGTTGGCCCCTGGATTGGCACTCTTTACCGGCTGTGTACCCATGGAACCGACGGTCAGAAGACCTACATTGTACGAGGCCAGATTAGGCCAAGCTCCGCAACAGGACGATATGACCTTACGGGCCGGTGAAATTCGGGGCGAGGTGGTGGAAATCGATCCGGCCAGACGTGAGATTCATGTCCGCACGGATGATGCCCGCACGCGGGTGCTCAGTTATGATCCGGACACCGCGAAGGTCTTCTACCACGGGTCGGAATATGCCGTCGCCAATCTGGAGTCGGGCGACCTCATAGCCTTTCAAACCCGTCCGTGGAACAGCAGGTACGTCGCCACAATCCGCGTGCAGGAACCGGTTCAAGCCCGTGCCGGATCCACCATCGCGCGACGCCCGCCGCCACCGAGAGCTGCGGTGATCGAAGGAACCGTGGAAAGGATCGACCTTGATCTGGGCGTATTCGACCTGAGGCCCCGGGACGGCAGAATCGTTACTGTATCGCTTCCTTACAACGCCAGGGGCTCCGACGTTGACAGCTTCCGTCGTCTTAGGAGAGGCGATTATGTCAGATTAGAAGGGGAGTTCGTCAACCCCGACAGTTTCCAACTACTGGCCTTCCTGGCGGAATCCGATCGCACCGGAAGGATACGTTAGCCGAGGTAACAGTCGCTCTTTCAGGCCGCGGCCGACGGGCTAGACTAAGCTCCCTCGGGGAGCGCGCTCTCGGCTGCGGCCGACGAGTAATTTTTTCCTGCCTCCTACTTTTTTTCTTCTCTAAGGTTGAGTCATCTCCGGAATCCGCTGATTTAATTAGATTTTTCCTGGCATACGCTTTGCTCTAGTAACCTCAGTGAAGAGTCTAAAATTGCTGGGGGTGGCACCACGGATTCTTGAGCAGTAGCACACCGCTGGGAGGGACCGATTATGATTAACACACAAAGAAAAGGAATGCGTTGTCGCGCAAAGAGGATGATCCGCAGTCATGCGGCAACGATCAGACCGTTAAACCAAGGGATCATCGCTCACGAAGTAGACAACCTGGGACGGCAATTAGTTTTAGTGCAGTGGAGCGGGGGTCTGTCTACATACGTTTTTCCCGATGAGATAGAAATCATGAGCGCAACGGATCTGCAGCAATTTTGTGAGGGCGGGATGAAGCAATGCGCCTAACCAAGAGCCCCCGGTCAGTTGGCCTATCCCGGGCGCGATCATGAGTCACGGCGCTCGGGTATCTTTCCCCCTGAAATCCAGGTAAGCGCCTGATTTTCTTTGGCGGTGTGTTGAGTTAATTTTTTAATGTTTTGGTTTTAATCATCTCTAAAAAATCTTCCCACATGAAATTAGTAGAGAGGAGGGTTTCTATGATTGCGACTTTTCATAAAAGGTTGACGCTTATAGTCTTGATGCTTTCCCTTGTGGCCGCTGGCTGCCAAGCTCTAACCGGCCAGACGGTCGGGCAAAACATCGATGATTCAAATCTCACAGCCTATGTGAAAGCGAAGCTCACCGCGGACAAGGCTGTAAATTTCACGCGCGTGGGGGTGAAAACCGTTAGAGGGACTGTTTACCTTACCGGAACGGTTGACTCCCCCGATCAAAAGGCGCGGGCCGGGCAACTTGCCGGGGAGGTGCAGGGCGTCAAGGACGTTGTCAATAACCTCCAAATCGCCCAGCGCTAGCGCAATTTTCTCAAGACCGTCGCGGCCGGCGGACCAGCCCAAACCGCCGCCGCTTTGGCCAGATTCGGTCAAGACCGAATCGATCTCAAGGCTGTTGCGATAATCAGTTCGGATAGATGCAAACCCGGCAGGGTCTAGCTAGCGGCTCAGGGAGACCGCAATGGCGGCTAGAATCGCCAGATAGATCGCGAACAGCATCATCGTAACGACAAAATTCCTTTTCCAGTGGTCACTTAATGCAATCCCAAGAGGGAGCCCCGCAACAAAGCCGATAATGTGGGCGATATAAGCCACGCTCGGGTCATAGCCGGAGATCAGGCTGGGGTCGTAAACCACGAGGACGTTGTAAAAAAAGTAGATGACGGCCACCAATCCCTGGGGCGCGAGGAAAAGCCACGAGAACTTGAGCGGTCTCGCCAGCATGACACAAGCGGCCAGGGTGAAAATCGCGGCTGAGGCGCCCACCATTCCCGCGCCAGGGGGCAAAAAGAGCAGGCTGAGCCCGAAGCCTGTGAATCCGCCTATCAGAAAGACCATAAGGTGCCTGCCCGGACCAACGGCTTTCTCTAGCGTGTTCCCAAAGACGAAAAGAAAGAGCATGTTTCCAAAGAGGTGAAAGACGCTTGCATGGATAAACAGGGCTGTCACAGGTGTCCAGACCCTGCCCTTCATCAGATTATCGAAGCTGAAGACAAGATTTTGTTGAGCAAAGGCCGGATCCTGGCGCCAGGCCCAGACGCTGGCCCCGATGCAACCGAGTATGAGGAGGGAATTGATTCTCAAGGGATTGTCACCAGGATAGACGAGGAATCACCTAAAAAGAACCTTTGCCAGTTCGGAGCGGTACTTTTCTGTCAGCTCGTGCTCCGAGCCGAGCACCTCGAAAATCTGAACCATCGCTTTGCGCGCTCCGTCGTCTTGAAATCCGCGGTCCTTCTTCACGACGGTCAGGAACTCTTCGAGAGCTTCCTGGTAGCGTTCTTTCGCCGCGAGAAACTGGGCAAGCCCGAATCTGGCTTCGAGATTGTCGGGGTCGGAGATCAACGTTGCTCGCAGCGCCGATTCGTCCTGTTTGGCTCCCTCTTCGAGCTTGAGCCGTGCCAGCAGTTGCTCGGCCTCGTTTCGTTCGGCGGCCGCCAGCGGTACCCGTTCCAGATGTTCCGCAGCGCCGCCGCGGTCGCCGCCCATCAGCAAAAGCCTCGCCAGGCCCAAGAGGGCCCCGGGATGGGTCGGCTCCCGCTGCAAAATACTCTCGTAGCGGACTTTGGCCTGCTCCACTTCACCTTCGCTTTCCAGCCTGCTGGCCTCCCCCGCTTCTTGGTCTTCCTGCGTGGGCAGGAGCCGGGAGAGCAGTTCCCGCACGGCGGCTTCGGGAAGCGCGCCGGCAAACTGTGCGGCGAGTTTTCCCTCTTGGAAGATTTTCACCGCCGGTATTCCCTGAACCTGGAAGAGCTCCGCTAGGGTTGGGTTTTCGTCGACGTTGACTTTGGCGAGCAGGAAAGCGCCGGCGTATTCTTCCGCGAGCTTTTCCAACATTGGTCCCAAGACCCGGCATGGAGCGCACCACGGCGCCCAGAAGTCGACCACGACCGGAAGCTCAAAGGAGCGCTCTAAGACCTGAGCCTCGAAATCAGCTTCGGTGACTTCGACTGTCCATGAGCTCATGGGAACCCCGCCGCAAACATCGATCGGCTTGCGTTTCGGGTCTAACGACGGGCTAGCATCTGGAGCCCTTTTTTCGACACCGCCCACCGATCACCGAGCTGGGAGTCGATTTCCGGCCTGGCCTGAGGGCTTTGCCCCATAGCGGGCTCGATCCATTGGTTTTTGTGGAGGTGTTCGAGCAGCATCTTTATCGCGTGCGCGTGTCCTTTGACGAGGTTGTGGAGGTCAGCAAAGCCCGCGCCCCGCTCGGCAATGTTTTCGATGTAGCACTGCACGCGCCACTCATCGAAGGTGTCCGATCTCCCGCCTGGTCCAATGGCGAGGTTCACCTCCTCGCCGCTTTTCGCGTTGAAGTAATCAACACCCCACCCGTGAAAGCAGTAGTGCCAGTCGGGATCGTTTTCGAGGTCT
>JACPFH010000566.1 GCA_016183075.1 Deltaproteobacteria bacterium
CTTGCTTCTCTCCCTGCCCGGGACCCCGGTCATCTATTATGGCGACGAGATCGGGATGGGCGATAATATCTATTTGGGAGACCGAAACGGGCTGCGCACCCCCATGCAGTGGAGCGCCGACCGCAACGCCGGCTTCTCCCGGGCGAACCCGCAGCGGCTCTACCTGCCCGTGATCATCGATCCTGAATACCACTACGAAGCATGCAACGCGGAGGCGCAGCAGCAAAACCTGCATTCCCTGCTGTGGTGGACGAAGCGCATCATTCAGCTGCGCAAGCGCCACCAGTCGTTCAGCCGCGGCGAGATCGAGTTCCTCTATCCGGAGAACAGGAAGGTTCTCGTCTTCCTGCGCCGCCACCAGGACGAGCTGGTCCTCGCGGTTGCCAATCTGTCGCGCTTCGTCCAGTTTGCCGAGCTCGACCTGTCCGCCTTCCGGGGCATGATCCCTGTGGAGCTCTTCACCCAGTCGGACTTTCCTTCGATCGGCGAGCTGCCTTACTTCATCACGCTCGGCCCGCACGCATTTTACTGGTTTAAGCTGGAGCGGCCCGCGCCGGCGGAGTTGCGGAGCGCTCAGGCGGAACGCGAGCTGCCGAGCTTGGAGGTGACCGATTCGTGGGCGCAACTCATCCGGGGCAGAGCCAAGCCTCGACTGGAGCGCGCTCTTCCGGGCTATCTTCGGATCTGCCGCTGGTTTGGCGGCAAGGCAAAGCAAATCCGCTCGATCCGTATCGCGGCGGCGATTCCGATCCCGTTTGACCGGTCCGTGGCCTATCTGACCGCCATCGAGGTTCAGTACCTTGGCGCCACCCCGGAGAGCTATCTCCTCCCGCTCGCCTTCGCTCCGGCCGAGCGCGAGGCCGAGATCAAGGAGGCAAACCCGCTCGCGATTGTCGCGCAACTCAGAGCTAAAGGAACTGATCGCGGGGCCGACGGCGTGCTCTACGACGCGCTGTACGACCCGCGCTTTTGCACATCCCTCCTGAGCGCGATCGCGCGCCGCCGTCGGTTCAAAGGCGACGGAGGAACTCTTTTCGCGCTGCCTTCCAAGGTCTTTCGCAAGGTGATCGGCAGCGCGGAGAGCTCGCTCGAACCGTCGCTCTTCAGGAAGGAGCAGAGCAACACCTCGGTCATCTACGGCGATCGGCTGATCCTTAAGATGTTTAGAAGGCTTCAGGAAGGAGTGAATCCGGATGTCGAAGTCGGCCGCTTTATTACAGAGAAGACTTCCCTCGCCCATATCCCGCCATTTGCGGGAGCCTTCGAGCTTCAAACGGGCCGGGCAGAGCCGCTGACCATCGGGCTTTTGCAGGGCATGGTTGCCAACCAGGGCGACGCGTGGGGCTACACCTTGGAGTGCCTCGGACGATACTTCGACGAGGCGCTGGCCCAACCCGCTGACAGGGAAAAACCAGCCCTGCCCGAGGCGCCGGTGATCGGTCTCGTCGAGGCCGATATCCCCGTTTTCGCTCAGAACCTCATCGGTCCGTTTCTTTCCTCTGCAGCGCTCCTGGGCCAGCGCACTGGCGAGCTCCACATTGCCCTCGCATCGGATCCCAAAGACCCTGCCTTCGCGCCTGAGCCCTTCACGACGCTGTACCGGCGCTCGCTCTATCAGAACATGCGGGCGCTGGCAGACCAGGTACTGAGCCTGCTGGCGAAAAACCTCCCCGGCCTGCCGGCCACCTGGGGCAGGTGCTCTATACAGGAAAAGATTTCGTCATTACCGACTTCGAGGGTGAGCCCGCCCGACCCATCAGCGAACGACGGATCAAACGCTCCCCGCTCCGCGACGTGGCGGGAATGCTCCGCTCGTTCAACTATGCCACGGTCACCCGGCTCAAAAACGGGGACTTCAGGCCCGAGGACATCCGCAACCTGGAACCGTGGGCGCGATGGTGGAATGTTTGGGTGAGCGTGGTTTACCTTAAAGCCTATCTCGAAGCGACCCGGGACGCGACGTTTTTACCGACATCCCGCGACGAGATCAACACCCTGCTGGATCTCTATCTGCTTGAGAAAGCTGTCTACGAACTCGGATACGAGCTTAACAACAGGCCCGACTGGGTCGAGGTGCCGATTCAGGGAATCATGGAGATACTGGGCCAGGCCCGGTGAAGAGTATGCCCACAGCACTCCCACGCGATCTTCAGACTCTCGCGCGCCTGTATAACGTGCAGACCTCTTACTGGGACATCTACGGTGAGCACAGGCGCTCGCCGGTCGAAGGCGTGCTCCACGTTCTTAAAGCGCTGGGGGCGCCGCTGGAACGCGCGGATGATGTGTCTGACGCGCTGCGAGAGCGCTTGCAGTCGCTCTACCGCTGTTTTCTCGATCCGGTAGTTGTCGCCTGGGACGGGAAGCTTGACGATCTGAAGTTGCGCTTTGCCGCAAAAGACGCGGCGCAACCCATCCGCTACGAAGTTGCCCTCGAAGGGGGCGAGTCGCGCGCCGGCGCCTGCGAAGCCATGCCGCTTGGCCGCGCTAGAGCGAAAGTGATCGAGGGAATCCAGTACGGCTCGCGTCTCGTCCGCATTCCCGAGACCCTCCCCTTCGGTTACCACCGCTTATGGTTGAGCGTCGGGCTGCAAACCCGCGAAGCGCTGCTCATCTGCGCTCCGCGGCGCGCGCACGGGTCGCCCGGGGAGGAGCACAGAACTTGGGGCGTCTTCTTGCCCCTGTACGCTCTCCGATCGGAGAAGAGCTGGGGAGCCGGGGACTTCTCCGACCTGGAGCGGCTCCTCGAATGGACCGGATCGTTGGGGGGCAAGGCCGTCGGAACCCTTCCTTTACTTGCGGCTTTCCTGGACGACGGGCCCTTCGACCCGAGCCCCTATTCCCCTGCAAGCCGCCTTTTTTGGAACGAATTTTACGTCGATGTACGGCGCATCCCGGAATTTGCCCGCTGCCCGGCCGCCCAGGCGCTCGTCGGGGCGGAAAATCACTCGGCCGAGATCGGCGCGCTTCGCGCCGCACCCCTGGTTGACTACCGTCGTCTGATGGCGCTCAAGCGCCGGGTCGTGGAGGAGCTTTGCCGCTATCTCTACGCCGAGCAGTCGGAGCGCGCGTCGGCCTTTCGCCGCTTTGTGGCGTCCCATCCGCAAGCCGAAGACTACGCGCGGTTTCGCGCCGCGGTGGAGAGAGCAAAAAAACCGTGGATGGAGTGGGCGCAACCCCAGCGCGACGGCGCGCTCGAGCCGGGCGATTACGAAGAGGCGGTGAAGCGCTACCACCTGTACGCCCAGTGGGTAGCTCAGGAGCAAATCCAGGGCGTGGCAGAGCGGACCGCCGGCGGCGGGGCCGAGCTTTATCTCGATTTTCCCCTCGGCGTGCACCGGGCCGGCTACGATGTCTGGCGCGAGCGCGAGGCTTTTGCCGCCGAGGTCAGCGGCGGCGCGCCGCCCGATAACTTCTTTACCAAAGGGCAAAACTGGGGTTTTCCTCCGCTCCACCCCGAGCGACTGCGGGCGAGCGGTTACCGCCACTACATCGCCGCGCTGCAACATCACCTCCAATTTGCCGGCCGGATACGCATCGACCACGTGATGGGGCTGCACCGGCTATATTGGATCCCGCCCGGGCTGGAGGCCGCCGAAGGCGTTTACGTCCATTACCGACCCGAGGAGTTCTATGCCATCCTGAGCCTGGAGTCGCACCGCCACCGCGCCCTCATCATCGGCGAGAACCTCGGCACCGTGCCCCCCTACGTGAATGCCGCCATGGCCAGGCACAATATCCACGGGATGCACGTCGGCCAGTTCGCCGTCCGGACCGATTCCCAGCCGGCGCTCCAGGAAATTCCTCGGCCTACGGTCGCAAGTCTCAACACCCACGACACCCCGACGTTCGCCGCGTTTTGGCGCGAAAGCGACATTGAAGACCGACTCGAGCTTAAGCTGCTTGATGAAGCCGCGGCGGCTCGAGAACGTGAGAAGCGTTGTCTCCAGCGTGAAGCCCTGATAGCCTTCTTAAGGAGCAGAGGAAAGATGGGCGACGCGGCGCCCGATGCGCAGGCAGCGCTGCAGGCGTGGCTCGGGCACTTGGCGGGCGAGCCCGCCGAGCTGGTTCTCGTGAATCTGGAAGATCTCTGGCTGGAGACCCGGCCGCAAAACGTTCCCGGCACGTGGAACGACTGTCCCAACTGGCGCCGCAAAGCCCGTTATACGTTCGAGGAGTTCTCCCGGATGGATTCGGTTCGCGAGTTTCTCTTGCAGCTCACTCAGCAGAGAAAGCAGGCGAGGTGAAATGGCGGCCGCGAGAGAGAAAACACACTTGCTGACCAAGGACGACGTCTATCTCTTCAACGAGGGAAGCCATTTCCGGCTCTATGAAAAGCTCGGGTCCCATGTGGTGAACGGCCCCGAGAGCAGCGGCTGTTACTTCGCCGTGTGGGCGCCCGATGCCGAAGGCGTGTGGGTCATGGGGAGCTTCAACGACTGGAACCAGCAGAGCCACCCCCTCCATCCACATGGGCAGTCGGGAATCTGGGAAGGCTTCATCCCGGACCTCGCCAAAGGGACCCTGTACAAATACCACGTCGCGTCGCGCTACAACGGCTACCGCGTGGATAAGACGGACCCGTTCTCAATCTTCAACGAAATCCCGCCAAAGACCGCTTCCATTGTGTGGGATCTGGACTACCAGTGGGGCGATCAGAAATGGATGGAGCGGCGCCGCGAGCGCAACGGCCTCGACCGGCCGCTATCGATCTACGAGATGCATGCCGGTTCGTGGCGGCGTGTGGCCGAGGAAGGAAACCGCTCCCTTTCCTACCGCGAGCTGGCGCCCGAGCTCGCCGATTACGTCGAGCAGATGGGATTCACCCACGTAGAGCTCCTGCCGATCATGGACCACCCCTTCTTCGGCTCGTGGGGATACCAGATCACCGGTTACTTCGCTCCGTCGGGCAACTACGGAACGCCGCAAGACCTCATGACCCTGATCGACACCCTGCACCAGCGAGGCATCGGCGTGATCCTCGACTGGGTGCCTTCTCACTTTCCCACCGACGAGCACGGGCTCGGTTTTTTCGACGGCACCCATCTCTACGAGCACGCCGACTCCCGTAAGGGCTTCCACCCCGAATGGGAGAGCTTCATTTTCAATTACGGCCGCAGCGAGGTGCAGAGCTTTCTCATCAGCAACGCCTTGTTCTGGCTCGACAAGTACCACGTGGACGGATTTCGCGTGGACGCGGTGGCGAGCATGCTCTATCTCGACTACGCCCGGCGGGAGGGTGAGTGGATTCCCAATCCATACGGTGGCCGGGAAAACATCGAGGCCATCGCGCTGTTGCGCCGCCTGAACGAAGAGGTCTATAAGAACTTTCCCGACGTGCAGACGATCGCGGAGGAGTCCACCGACTGGCCCATGGTCTCCCGGCCCAGCTACGTTGGCGGGCTGGGCTTCGGCCTCAAATGGGACATGGGGTGGATGCATGACACGTTACAGTACATGAGCCTGGACCCGATCCACCGACACTACCATCACAACAACCTCACCTTCCGGATGATCTATGCTTTTCACGAGAACTTCGTTTTGCCGCTGTCGCACGACGAGGTCGTCCACGGTAAGCGCTCGCTCCTCGGCAAGATGCCGGGCGACGATGGGCAGAAATTCGCCAACCTGCGGCTGCTCTTCGGTTACATGTGCGCCCAGCCGGCTAAGAAGCTTCTGTTCATGGGCGGGGAGTTTGGACAACGGCGGGAGTGGGTACACGACGCGGGCCTGGATTGGAATCTTTTGGATTACGATCGGCACCGCGGCCTGCAAAGATGGGTGACCGATCTGAACCGGCTGTACCGCGGCGAGCCAGCCCTTTATGAGCTCGACTGCGAACCGGGCGGCTTCGAGTGGATCGATTGCAGCGACGCCGACTCCAGCGTCCTCAGTTGGATACGAAAAGGCAAATCGTCCAACAACATCATTCTGATCGCATGCAACTTCACTCCCGTGCGGCGCGACAACTACCGGCTCGGCGCGCCGCGCGGGGGCTTGTGGAAGGAAGCTTTGAACAGCGATGCCGGGGACTACGGCGGCGGCAATCAGGGCAATCTCGGCGGAGTGGAGGCAGCTCCCGTCCCGCTTCACGGCCGCCCCTACTCCATAACTCTGACGTTGCCTCCGCTAGCGACAATCTTTTTTAAGAGCGAGGGGTAGGAGAAGGAGTGTAGAGATGGGTAAACAACAAACCAAAGCAGGACGAGAACGCCGAAAAAGAAAGGAACCGATCGGCCCTGTGAAGATCGCGATGGTCTCGCCCGAGATGGTGCCATTCGCCAAAACCGGCGGCTTGGCGGATATGGCAGGCTCCCTCTGTCCGGCCCTGGAAAGGCTCGGCCTCAAAGTCTCTGTGGTCATGCCCGCCTACCGCTCGGTGATCCATGGCAACTTTTCGCTTATCGATGGCGGGCTGAGCGTCTCGGTCCCGATCTCGGACCGGCAAGTGGAAGGCTCAATCCTCCAGACAAAACTCGGCCAGGGCATGGCCGTCCATTTTATCCGCTGCGACCGCTACTTTGACCGGGAGGCCCTGTATACCGCTTCGGAAGGGGACTACGTGGACAATGCCGAGCGTTTCGTCTTTCTTGCCCGGGCCGCGCTCGAGGCGCTGCGCCCGAACCCCCCTCAGATCCTCCACTGCCACGACTGGCAAACGGCCCTGGCCATTGTCTTTCTGAAGGCTCAGCCTGAAAACTATCCCGAACTCGCGTCGGTGAAGACAGTCCTCACCGTCCACAACCTCGGCTACCAGGGCCTCTTCGGGTATCCGGACTGGCACCTATTGAATCTGGATCGAAGCCTGTTCAACTTCAGGCAGCTCGAATTTTTTGGCAAGATAAACTTTCTCAAAGGCGGGCTGGTCTTTGCCGATGCGATCACCGCGGTGAGTCCGACCTACGCCGAAGAGATCAAGTCGCCCGAGCAGGGTTTCGGCCTCGAAGGATTATTTCAGGAGCGGGCCCAAGATCTCTTCGGGATCTTGAACGGCGCGGATTATGCGGTCTGGAGCCCGCAGGCCGATCGCTGCATCGCCCGGAACTACGGCGCAACAGACCTCGCGGGGAAAAAGGTCTGCAAAGCCGACCTGCAGCGCGCCATGGGCTTGCCCGAAACCGCGGGTATCCCGCTCGTGGGTATGGTGTCGCGTCTGATCGCCCAGAAAGGGCTCGACCTGTTGGAGAAATGCGGCGAAGAGCTTCTCGGCCGCAATCTCCAGTTCGTCCTTTTAGGCAGCGGCGAGGCAAAATACGAAGCGGCCGTGAGGGAGTGGGCTTTGCGCCACCCGGGCAAGGCCTCGGTCCGCATTGGATTCGACGAGACCCTGGCTCACCAAATCGAGGCCGGAGCCGATCTTTTCTTAATGCCTTCACAATACGAGCCGTGCGGCCTGAACCAGCTCTACAGCCTCAAGTACGGCACGATCCCTATCGTACGGGCCACGGGCGGCCTGAAAGACTCCGTGATAGATTACCAGCCGAAAAGTCGCAGCGGCACCGGCTTCGTCTTCGGCCCCTATGAGCCTGCGGCGCTTCTCGACGCGCTCGATCGGGCGCTGAACCTTTTCGCCCGTCCCAAGGGATGGGAAGCGCTTGTCAAAAGAGCGATGGCCGCCGACTTCTCCTGGGACCGCTCCGCCCGCGCTTACGCCGAGATGTACCAGAGGCTTGTGTCATGAGCCAGCCGCATGAACCGCATTGGTCATGCATTGCAAAATGAAAAGTGAAAATTGCAGATTGAGAAATTTACGGACAAATCCCGTTAACAGCCTCGACCGCAGACCGCTGACGGTCGACGGTCGTCGGTCATCGGTCGTCGGTCGGCGGTCGTCGGTCGTAATATGGCGTTTGCAGCGTCGTGAATAGTTCGAGCTAAAGGAGACCCGGGATGGACGTCCTCGGAATCGTCCTGGCCGGCGGTCGCGGAGAGCGTCTTTATCCGCTCACCACGGATCGGGCCAAGCCCGCTGTTCCCTTCGGAGGCAAATACCGTATCATCGATTTCGTGCTCTCGAACTTCGTCAACTCGGGGATCCATGCGGTTTACGTCCTGACGCAGTTCAAATCGCAATCGCTGATCGAGCACCTGGAGCAGGGCTGGCGCATTTCCGATCTCATGCTGGGCCAATTCATCACGGTCGTCCCGGCGCAGATGCGCACCGGCGAGGAATGGTATCAGGGAACCGCCGACTCGGTGAATCAAAACATTTTCCTGATTCGGCGGCATGACCCGGAGATCGTCGCCGTCTTCGGCGCCGATCACATCTACCGGATGAATATCCGCCAGATGATCGACGAGCATAGGAAAATGGGCGCCGAAGTTACGGTCGCGGCGCTCCCGGTAAGTGTCGACGAAGCGTCCCAATTCGGCATCCTCGCCGTCGACCAGGACTGGCGCGTCGTCCGCTTCGACGAGAAGCCTGCGGCGCCCAGGCCGATCCCTGGCGAGCCTACCCACGCCCTCGCTTCCATGGGAAATTACATCTTCAACACCGACGTCCTTGTCCAATCCCTCGCCGAAGACGCCGACAATCCTCACAGCAGCCATGATTTTGGCCGGGATGTGCTTCCCGCGCTGGTGGGAAAGCGGAAGCTCTATGCCTACGATTTCCGGAAAAACCGCATCCCCAGGCCGCACAAAGGCGAGGAGCCAAGCTACTGGCGCGATATCGGAACCATCGAGGCCTACTACGATGCCAACATGGACCTGCGCACCGTCGATCCCTCCTTCAACCTCTACAACGTCAGCGAAGGCACAATCATCAGCGGCAGCCTGGTTCGCGGCTCAGTTATCGGGCGCAACGTCCGGATCCACAGCTACAACACCATCGAGGACTCGATCATCATGGATTGGGTTGAGATCGGACGGGGGTGCTGGATCCGGCGGACGATCATCGACAAAGGCAACGTCATCCTGCCGGGAACAGAGATCGGCCACGACATCGAGAAGGATCGGCAACGGTACTTCGTCTCCGAAAGCGGGATCGTGGTCATTGCGCGGTCTCAACCCAAAACCGCCTGGGTTCTCAGCAGTTCTTAGCCCGCGTCACTCATGAACCCAGGAAAAGTCACGATGGACCGTGGACCGAGGGGGCGACCGAGGGAAGCGCGAGCGAGGCTGCGGACGTAGTAACATGTAGGCTGGCGCAGGCCCTGACCATTTTGAACTGTTTGAACGTTTGGAACGTTTTGAACGCCGAACGGTTCAAGCCGTTCAAGTCGTTCAAATCGTTCAACCGGTCGGCATGAACGCATCGGCGGCGGCAGGCGCAGAGTGGAGCATGACTTTCGCAAACGATCTCGGCGCCGTTTATCTCGGCGACCAAAGGTGTCATTTTCGAGTGTGGGCGCCGCTGGCCGCGCGCGTGAGCGTGCGCCTGCTCTCTCCCAAAGAGCGGCTCCTCTCCATGCAGAGAGACGCCCGAGGGTACCACCATGCCACCGCAGAAGGGGTGGAGCCCGGGTCTCTGTACCTCTACCGCCTCGATGGGGAGAAAGAGCGGCCCGATCCCGCCTCTCGCTTTCAGCCCCAAGGCGTGCACGGGCCTTCTCAGATCGTCGATGCGTCCTTTGCCTGGACGGACGGCGGCTGGACCGGGCATCCGCTTCAGCGCTACGTCATTTACGAACTCCACATCGGCGCGTTCACCGCCGAAGGGACATTCGAGGCGATCATCCCGCATCTCGATGATCTACGGGCGCTGGGGATCACCGCCGTCGAGCTCATGCCTGTCGCCCAGTTCCCGGGTGACCGCAATTGGGGCTACGACGGTGTCTATCCGTTTGCTGTCCACAACTCGTACGGCGGGCCTTGGGCGCTCAAGCGGCTGGTGAACGCTTGCCACGAGCGCGGGCTTTCCGTGATCCTCGATGTCGTCTACAATCATCTCGGACCTGAGGGCAATTACCTCGCAGACTTTGGCCCCTACTTTACGGACCGGTATAAGACGCCCTGGGGCGAAGCGATCAATTTCGACGGGCCGGAAAGCGATGACGTGCGCCACTTCTTCATCGTCAACGCCTTAACCTGGTTGAGCGAGTTCCATATCGACGGCCTTAGACTCGACGCGGTCCACGCGATCCTGGACCACTCGCCCCGGCGGTTTCTGGAGGATCTCGCGACGGCGGTGACGCAACGCTCCCAGCGCTTGCATCGGCCCCATTATCTCATCGCGGAGAGCGCGGCCAACGATGCGCGCCTGACCCGAGCGCCGCAGCTCGGAGGCTACGGGCTGGACGCCCAGTGGAGCGACGATTTCCATCATGCCGTCCATGTGCTGCTTACGGGCGAGCGCTCCGGTTACTATCAGGACTTTGCCGGCTTGCAGGATCTCGCAAAGGCATTGCGCGAGGGCTACGCCTACACCGGCCAGTACTCGCCTTTCCGGCGCCGGCGCCACGGCAGCCCTTGTAAAGACATCCCCGCCGAGAGATTCGTCGTGTTCGCGCAGAACCACGATCAGGTCGGCAACCGCCTGCGCGGGGAGCGGTTGAGTCAACTCGCGCCCTTCGAAAGCCTGAAGCTCGCCGCGGCTACAGTGATTCTCTCCCCTTTCGTGCCCCTCCTCTTCATGGGGGAAGAGTACGGAGAAAGGGCGCCTTTTCCTTACTTCGTGAGCCACTCGGATCCCAAGCTCGTCGAAGCGACGCGCCGGGGACGGCTCGAGGAGTTTGCCACCTTCCAGTGGCAAGGCGAGACTGCGGACCCTCAAAGCGAGTCGACCTTCCAAAGCGCCAAACTCAACCACGCGCTCCGCACCGAAGGCCACCACAGGACCCTGCTCGTGCTCCATCGAGAGCTGCTCCGGCTAAGGCGCGAGATTCCGGCGCTCGCCCAATTGAGCAAAGAGACCCTGGAGGTGACCGCCCGCGAGGACGAAAATATTCTCGTGGTGCGGCGCTGGAGCCGGGAAAGCGAGGTTCTTGCGGTTTTCAGTTATGCCGCGGCGCCGGTAGCGACAAGATGGACGCTTTGCGCCGGCCGGTGGGTGAAGCTGCTCGATTCGGCGGACGAGAAGTGGCAGGGCGGCGGCAGCCTGATTCCCGCAGAGATCGACTGCAACGGGGATATCACGCTCCCCCTCGCTCCTAAGGCGTTTGTCCTGCTCAGCCGAACGGAGGAAAAGTAGTGGAAAAATATATCTGCATCCATGGCCATTTCTACCAGCCGCCGCGCGAGAACCCCTGGCTGGAAGCCATCGAGCTGCAAGATTCGGCCTATCCCTACCATGACTGGAACGAGAGGATTACCGCCGAAAGCTACGCCCCCAACGCCGTCTCCAGAATCCTGGATGGCGAAAACCGGATCGTGAAGATCGTCAACAACTACGCCAGGATCAGCTTCAATGTTGGCCCCACCCTGCTTTGCTGGCTTGAGCGCAACGCGCCGGACGTATACGCGGCGATCCTGGAGGCGGACCGGGAAAGCCGGACGAATTTTTCCGGCCACGGCTCGGCCCTCGCCCAGGCCTACAACCACATGATCCTTCCGCTCGCGAATCGCCGTGACAAGTACACGCAGATCCTTTGGGGGCTACAGGACTTCGAGCGCCGCTTCGGTCGCAAACCCGAGGGGATGTGGCTGCCCGAGACGGGCGTCGATCTTGAAACTCTCGAGATTCTCGCCGAGGTCGGCATCCGCTTCACCATCTTATCCCCATACCAGGCCAGCCGGGCGCGCAGGACCGGCAGCCGCGCCTGGCGCGACGTGAGCGGCGGCCGGATCGATCCCACGATGGCCTACGAACAGCGCCTGCGCTCGGGACGCCGGATCGCCCTGTTCTTCTACGACGGACCGATCTCGCGCGCCGTCGCCTTCGAAGGGCTTTTGCTCAGAGGAGAAAACCTGGCCGGCCGTTTGCTCGGAGCCTTCCGCGACGAGCGCGGCTGGGACCAGCTCGTCCATATCGCAACCGACGGCGAGACCTACGGCCACCATCATCGCTATGGCGAGATGGCTTTGAGCTACGCGCTGGACACCATCGAATCGCAAAAGCTCGCCAAGCTCACGAACTACGGTGAATATCTCGAGAGACATCCGCCGACGCACCAAGTGGAAATCTCCGAGAACACTTCCTGGAGCTGCGCCCATGGCGTGGAGCGCTGGAAGAGCAACTGCGGGTGCAACTCCGGGGGCCGTCCCGATTGGAGCCAGGAGTGGCGCGCTCCCCTGCGCCAGGCGCTGGACTGGCTGCGCGAGACGCTGGCGCCCCAGTTCGAGAAAAAAGCGGGCGAGTATCTGAAAGATCCGTGGGCGGCGCGCGACGACTACATCAGCGTCATTCTGGACCGCTCCCCGGATGACGTGGAGCGCTTTCTCCAAAGACATGCCGCGCGCCCGCTCAGCGAGGAACAGAGGGTCGCCGTGCTCAAGCTCTTGGAGCTGCAGCGCCACGCCATGCTCATGTACACAAGCTGCGGCTGGTTCTTCGACGAGCTATCGGGGATCGAGACCGTCCAGGTCGTCCACTATGCCGCCCGCGCCGTCCAGCTCGGCCAGGAGGTGTTTGGCGACGGGATCGAACCCCAATTCGTCGAGCGGCTGGCCGCGGCAAAGAGCAACATTGCGGAGCACGGCGACGGAAGGAACATCTACGAAAAATTTGTCACGCCGGCCATGGTCGACTGGGAGAAAGTGGGAGCCCACTACGGGGTCAGCTCCCTATTTGAGGACTACACGGAACAAACCGGTCTCTACTGCTATCTCGCCGAGCGGGAGGATTACCGGAGCTTCGAAGCGGGCAAAGCCCGGCTCGCGGTCGGACGCGTGAAGCTCACCTCGGAAATCACCCGGGAGTCGTGCGTGCTGAGCTTTGGCGTGCTCCACTTCGGCGACCACAACCTGAACGGCGGCGTGCGCAAATTCCTCGGGGAGGACGCCTACCGAGACCTCATCGAGCAGACCAGGGAGCCCTTTATGCGCGCGGATTTTCCCGAAGTCCTGCGCCTGATCGACCGCCAGTTCGGCGAGTCCAATTACTCGATCCGGTCGCTTTTCCGCGACGAGCAGCGGAAGGTTCTCGCCCGGATTCTGGAAGCGACGCTGGCGGAAGCCGAAGCCAGCTACCGACAGCTCTATGAGAACCACGCGCCGATGATGCGCTTCCTGACCGACCTCCGCATCCCTCTGCCGAGGGCATTTCACGCCGCAGCCGAATTCGTCGTAAACGGGCAGCTACGCCGGGCCCTCGAACACAATGAGATCGATAGCGATCGCATCGCCAGCCTCTTGGATAGGACCCGGGTGGAAGGCGTAACGTTGGACACGGCCACCTTGGAGTACGCTTTCCGGCATAATTTCGAGCGGATCGCCGAGCAATTCCTCGCCCATCCGACCGAACCGGCCGTTTTCCAGCGCCTGCAGAGGGCCGCCGACCTCCTTCAGCGACTCCCCTTTGCTGTCAACCTGTGGAAGATCCAGAACCTGTTTTACTGGATGCTGGAGACGATCTTGCCCAAGGAACGGGAAAAGGCCGCCCAGGGAGACGAAACCGCGCGCGCCTGGGTCGACCGGGTCGCCGGCATCGGCCGAAAACTAGGGGTCCGGATGAGCTGAGATGAGAGTGCCCACCGCCACCTACCGGCTACAGTTTCACCGCGGCTTTGGCTTCGCCGATGCCCAAGCCATCGCAGGCGCGAAAGGGGAGCACAAGCGGCTATGACGTGGTAGACCCCAACCGGATCAACCCCGAACTCGGCGGCGGCGAAGACTTTGAAGCGCTCCACGAGGCGTTGCGGCGCTACGGGATGGGATGCGTGCAGGATGTCGTGCCGAACCACATGGCTTATGACGGCGAAAATCAGATGCTGATGGATGTCCTGGAGAGCGGCGAGGGCTCGCCCTACTACGATTACTTTGACGTCGAATGGAACCACCCCTATGAAAGCATCCGGGGAAAAATCCTCGCGCCGTTTTTGGGAGAATTCTACGGGCAGTGCCTGGAAAACGGGGAGATCGAGCTTCAATACGATCAGTCGGGATTCAG
Source organism: Deltaproteobacteria bacterium (assembly GCA_016183075.1). Lineage (GTDB taxonomy): Bacteria > Desulfobacterota > Binatia > UBA9968 > UBA9968 > 2-12-FULL-57-22. Next base: position 13,985 of record JACPFH010000566.1, read on the forward strand.
CATCAACTACTACAATTTCCGATTTCCCCTCTACATAGAGTCCTACGGCAAAGTGTTCAGCGCCGGCCTGGGCCCGCTGAGGAGGAAATTGGGCGCCCAGCACCCCGATTTCATCAAGCTCCTCGGCGTGCTCTACGCGCTAAAAAACCTCCCTCCCAAAGAGGAGAGCAAAGAGAGGGTTGACCAAATCACGTTCATAAAAAACCTCCTCTGGGAACTCTATAGCACCGACGGCGAAATCAAGGAGTTCATCGATGCCAACGTGGCCAAGTTTCGCGGCGAAAAAGGGCGGCCGGAAACTTTTAACGCGCTGGACCAGCTTCTTTCGGAACAGCTCTTCCGGCTCTCCTTTTGGAAGGTGGCCGCCGAAGAGATCAACTACAGAAGATTTTTTAACATCAACGACCTTATATCGCTAAGAATGGAAGACGAAAGGGTCTTCGAGAGCACCCATCAGCTCGTTTTTCAACTCATCCGGGAAGGGAAGATCACCGGCCTCAGGATCGACCACATCGACGGTCTCTATGACCCGGCCCGCTACCTTCGAACGATCCGGCAGCGGGCGAGCGAGCTGTACCTGGCCGTAGAAAAAATCCTCGGTCTGGCAGAGGAGCTGCCCTCTTCCTGGCCGGTGCAGGGAACCACGGGCTATGAATTCATGAACGCCGTGAACGGCATCTTCTGCGAGCCCAAAAACGAGAGGCGCTTCACGGAGCTCTACGCCCGATTCCTCGGCAGGCCCATCGCTTACGGAGAGCTTGTCGGAGAAAAGAAGCGGATGTTCATCGGAAAGCACATGGCCGGCGACGTCGACGGCCTGGCGCACCTGATGAAGCGGATGTCGAGCCGCGACCGCCACGGCAGCGATATCACCCTTTACGGACTCAGGAGGGCGCTTGTGGACGCGCTCACGTTTTTCCCGGTCTACCGAAGCTACATCGATCAGGAGACCTACCGCGAAGAAGACCGCGCGCGGATTCATGAGACGATTCGCAAGGCGAAAGAGACGAATCCCGGCCTGCTGCTCGAGCTGGATTTCATAGAGCGCTTTCTTCTCCTCGAGTACACCGATCATCTTCCCGAAGAAGAGAAGCGGCAGTGGGTTCACTTCATCATGCGATTCCAGCAGCTCACCGGCCCGCTCATGGCCAAGGGGTTCGAGGACACCACCCTGTACGTGTACAACCGGCTGCTGTCGCTCAACGAGGTCGGCGGCGACCCCGGCCGGTTCGGCCTGACGCTCGAAGGATTTCATGATTTCAATCGGAAGCGCGCCCGCGACTGGGCCCACTCGATGAACGCGACCTCCACCCACGACACGAAAAGAGGCGAGGACGTAAGGGCGCGTCTCAACGTCCTGTCCGAGCTGCCCGAAGAATGGGAAGCCTGCGTGAGAGAATGGAGCAAGATCAACCGGAACAAAAAGACGCTCTCGAAAGGCAGAGAGGTCCCGGACCGAAACGACGAGTATTTTCTCTACCAGAGCCTGGTCGGCGCCTTTCCCTTGCGCGAGAATTGCAGCGCGGATTTTCTCGAGCGAGTAAAAAACTACATGATCAAAGCGGTGCGCGAAGCCAAGGTGCACACCGAGTGGCTGAAGCCCGATATCTCCTACGAGAGCGCTTTCACGGCCTTCATCGAGGAGATCTTAAAACCCGCCGAGTCGAACGAATTCCTCGGCGCCTTTCTTCCATTTGTCAAAAAAGTGGCGCACTACGGCATGCTGAACTCCCTGTCCCAAACGCTGCTGAAGATTCTCTCGCCCGGCGTGCCGGACTTTTATCAAGGAACCGAGTTGTGGGATCTGAACTTCGTCGATCCGGACAATCGCCGCCCGGTGGATTTCGCGCATCGCGCTCGCCTGCTCGAGGAGATCAAACGGCAGGAAAAAGAAGATGGGCGGTCGTTCCTCCGGGATCTGCTAAGCCATATGGAGGACGGTCGCGTCAAGCTCTACGTCGTCTACAAGACTCTCGGCTTTCGCCGGGCGCAGCCGGAGCTGGTGCAGTCCGGCGCTTACGTGCCGCTCGCCGCAGCCGGCAAAGGCAGAGAGCACCTGTGCGCTTTCGCACGCAGGAATGTCGATCGCTGGGCCGTGGCGGCCGTGCCGCGCCTGATCACCAGGCTCGCGCCGCCCGATAGCCTGCCGCTGGGCGAGGCCCCGTGGGCGAGCAGCGCGCTCGTGCTCCCCGGCGAAGCGCCCGCCGGTTGGCGCAACGTCCTCACGGGCGAAACGCTTACGGCCTCCGAGGCGGGGACGAAAAAACAGCTCCCTCTGGCCGCGGTCTTTCGATCCTTTCCGGTGGCCCTCCTCGTGCCGGCTCGATGACAGGCCGAACACGGCGTCTCAGCGCCGCGCCTTCGAGCGCGACGGGTTGGCCTCCTTCAGATAGCGATAGTAATCGCTATCCGTGGTCAGCACGAGAACGGAGTTCTTGTTCTGGCTTTTCTTGAGACTCTCGAGCGTGCCGGAGAAAGCGTAAAATTCGGGGTCGCGGCCGTTGATGCGGGTCGTGGTGACGTCGGTATCCCTCTACCCGGGGCGCCGCGCGCTTTTCGTCGTGCCGCTGG
>JACPFH010000567.1 GCA_016183075.1 Deltaproteobacteria bacterium
CGGGCTCCCTGGAGCGGAGCACGGACGGATCGAGGGGGACGCGCTTGTCTGCGACCGGGGGGGCGACCGAAGGGAGCGCGAGCGAGGCTGCGGACGTCCGATTAGAGACGGTCCAGATCATGGCAGAAGCCCATCGGCCGCGGCCGAGAGCGCGCTCCCCGAGGGAGCGGAGTCCGTGGAGCGAAGGGAGCCCCGAGGCACACCCGGTGGGGAACCACACTTCTCACAGGCGAGCCCACGTGGCATTGACGGCGCTTTATGTTTTTTGCTACTGATCCGCAGTAGGTGCCCCGATGAATAGCAACAGGCCCGTAGCTTTGATAACCGGCGCAGCCACGGGGATCGGACGCAGCGCGGCCGTTGCGCTGGCCAGGAATGGCCACGACGTCGTGATCAATTTCAGCCGCAGCGAGGACGCCGCCAGGGCCACGGCGCGCGAGACCGAAGGTGCCGGCGCGCGGACGTTGCTATATCGCTGCGACGTCAGCGATGACTCGTCGGTGCGCGCTATGCTCGATGCGACAAAAGAGAAATTCGGGCGCCTCGACGCGCTCATCAACAATGCGGGCACCACGATCGATGTCGAGCCCAAAAACTTGGAGGAAGTGAAGGTCGAGGACTGGAACCGCGTCTTCGCGGTCAACGTCTTGGGTCTCTTTCTCGTCACCCGAGCCGCTGTGCCGCTGCTCAGGCAATCACCCAACGGCTGCATCGTCAACACCTGCAGCATCGCAGGCCTGCGCCCCTCGGCGCAGCCGCTCGCTTACGCCGCCAGCAAGGCCGCTGTCGCCAACTTGACCAAGACCCTCGCCAACGCCCTCGGGCCGGAAATCCGCGTCAATGCAGTCGCCCCCGGGTGGATAGAGGGGGACTGGATGGAGCGCACCCTGGGGGCGAACTACGAGGGGCTGATGGCGCGCCGCGCCCGCTACACTCCGCTCAAGCGCTGCTGCACGGCCGACGACGTCGCGGAAACCATGTTAAGCCTCATCAACGGCAATCGCTTCGTCACCGGCGAGATTATCATCATCGACGGCGGCTTCTCCAGCACCACTTGACACTGATCATGCAGCGACAACGATGGAGGTTCAAACCGTTCAAATAGTTCAAACGGTTTAAACGGCTTTAACGTTTTGAACGACTTGAACCATTGTTGGAGAGAACAACATGCTTGACGGCGTTGTCCGTTTTCCACCGGAGTTCGCGGCGCGCTACCGCGCGAAGGGATACTGGGAAGGCCGGTCTCTGCGGGACACTTTCGACGCCGTCTTTGCCAAATACGCCGATCGGGTAGCGATCATCGATCGCGACCGCCTCATCACGTACCGCCAGCTCAACGAGCGAGCGGAGCGGCTGGCGCTCAATTTACTCGACGAAGGGCTCAAGCCGCTGGATCGGGTCGTCGTCCAGCTTCCCAACGTCGTCGAATTTGCCTATTTATACTTCGCGCTACAGAAAATCGGCTGCATCCCGATCATGGCGCTGCCGGCACACCGTTTCCGCGAGGTGAGCTATTTCGTGGAGCACTCGCAGGCCGTAGCCTGCGCCGCGCCCGACCGCGGCCGTGACTTCGACTACAGCGATCTCATTCGGAGAATCCGCGCGGCATCCAAGACGCTCCGATTGGGTATTATCCTCGGCGACGCGCCGCCAGGGTTTCTGTCCCTGACCGAGATCATCGAGCGCAAACCCGCGTGCTCTCCGAAAGAGCTAACAGTCATAACGATCGATCCCGATGACCCGGCGGTTTTCCAGCTTTCCGGCGGCACGACCGGCGTGCCCAAGCTCATCCCCCGAACCCACAACGATTACATCTACAACTCCAAGGCCGCCTCGGCGGTCACGGGCGTCGGCCCCGACAAGATTCTTTTGGATGTTCTGCCGCTTGCGCACAACCTGCCGCTTGCGTGCCCCGGCCTGCAGGGCTTCCTGCTCCACGGCGGCAAGGTGGTGCTGGCGAACACAACGCGGGCTGCGGACGTTTTCGGCCTGATCGAACGCCACCGGGTCACGCACGTCCCGGTCGTCCCGGCGCTCCTGATCCGCTGGATCCATGACCCGGCGATCAAGGACTTCGACCTTTCCTCTTTGCAGGCCATTCAAAGCGGCGGCCAAAGACTTCAACCGGAGGTCCGCCGTCGCACCAAAGAGCTTATCCCGAGCGTCTTCGTGCAGGAAAACTTCGGCATGGCCGAGGGGATGCTCATGTTCGTGCGCTTCGACGACCCCGAAGAGGTGAGAATGGAGACCGTAGGGCGGCCGATCAGCCCCGACGACGAGGTGAGGCTCGTGGATGACGACGACAACGAGGTGGATGCCGGTGAAGTCGGCGAGTTCTTGGCTCGCGGGCCGTACACGCTCAGGGGTTATTACAAAGCGCCCGAGCACAATGTCAGGGCGTTTACCTCCGACGGCTTTTACCGCTCCGGCGATCTGATGCGCCACCACCCCTCCGGGAACTACCTGGTGGAGGGTCGCAAGAAAGACTTGATCAACCGGGGCGGGGAGAAAATCAGCGCCGAGGAGATTGAGAACTTGATCCTGACTCACCCCGCCGTTCAGAACGTCGCCTGCGCGCCCATGCCGGACCCGGTTCTCGGCGAGCGCATGTGCGCCTGTATCATCCTGCGGAGCGGCGCCGCCTTGACTCTGGAGGAGCTTGTGGCTTTTCTCACCGGGCAAGAAATCGCCAAGCACAAGCTCCCCGAGCGGCTGGAAATCATGAAAGAGTTTCCCGTGTCGCCCTTCGGCAAGGTTGCGAAAAAAGATCTGACCGAAAAAATCACGCTGAAGCTCAAGGAAGAGTGCAGAATCTGAAACGAGTATCCGTCTGCCCAATCCCGCAATCTGCGGAATAATTGACACCTCCACCCACTCTGTTATAAGGTGTGCGGCACAGTAATTTCCGGCAGGTAAATGAAAATATGAGAACTCCATCACTGTTTTTGCCGGCTCTTCTCGTCTCTTTGCTTGCACAAGACGTTTGGGCCCAGAGCAAGGTCAGGATCAACTGGACCGCCGTTACCGGAGCACAAAGCGGCGTTTTCATCGCGCAGCAAGAGGGCCTGTTCAAAAAAAACGGCCTCGAGGTGGAGCTGATTCACATTCCGTCCAGCTCACGCGGTATACAGGCGATTCTCGCCGGAGAGATCGCTTTCTCGTTCATGGACGGCATGAATACAGTCCAGGCCAATCTCAAAGGAGCCGGCTTAGCGCTCGTTGCGGGCGCGACCAATCGCATGGTTTTCTCCCTCATGGCGCGGCCGGAGATAAAAAAGGCGAGCGACCTTAAAGGCAAGAAGATCGGCATCACGCGCATTGGCTCCTCCACCCACACTTCCGCGCTCTACGCGTTGAACCAGGCTGGTTTGAGGCCCGGGGACTACCAGATCCTGCCGTTGGTCGAAGTTCCGAACATCCTGACCGCGCTCATGGCGGGTCAAATTGACGCCGGGATCGTTTCGCCGCCGACGAACAGCCGCGCGCGAAAGGCCGGTTTCAACGAATTGGCCAACCTCGCCAAGGAGGGACCGGAGCATGTCTCGGTGGCGGTCGGCACGAGCCGCTCCTACATCAAAGCCAACGAGGATACCGTGCGCCGCGTCGTGCGCTCCTATGCCGAAGCGGTGCATGTGTTCAAGACCAACAAGCCGGCAGCTCTCAGGATGATTCAGACATATCTGAGGGTGAAGGACCCGGATATCCAGGAGGACACTCACAGCCAGTTCCAGGAATACCTCGAAAGCATACCCTTTGTAAGCCGAAAGGGGATCGAGACGATCCTGGCCGAGCTGGCGGACAAGGAGCCTCAGGCAAAACAGGCCAAGCCCGAAGACTTCATCGACATGCGCTTCATGAACGAGCTGGAGAAGCAGGGCTTCTTCAAGAAGCTATGGGGGAAATAGACACAAGATTGGGCCAGATCTCGCTCTGAGGCCGACCGCAAGAAGCTCACCAACATTTATCCAGGTTTAACCCGTTAACAGCGGGATCCTTAATTCGTCTATTTAGACAGGTAGCGGAGTTGGCCCGACGGGCATGGCTAACGACGTTCGGAGTAGCCAAAGGCGCTATCCGGGCTTGTTCTCGGCAGAAAGGAGGACCGCCGCGCTTTACCGGCAGGCGGTGAGCGACCGACGGATGACCAAAATGAGAAAAACGCTGGCACTTGCGCTCGTCTTCTGTGTAGCCCTCTTGGGGTTGGTGGCGAACTCAAGAATCCCTCCGGTTACCGCGACCGCCCAGGCCCAAGAATATTTTTCGGACGAGTGGCTCTCTCCGAAGCAGCTCGATAACCTGCTGGCCCCGATCGCTCTCTATCCCGACCCGCTGCTGGCGCAGGTCCTGGTGGCCGCGACGTTTGTGGATCAGGTCGATGAGGCGGCCCGGTGGATGCGCGTCTATAACGATCCAGGCGCGATCGACAACCAGCCGTGGGACGTTAGCGTCAAAGCCGTCGCTCACTATCCCTCCGTTCTGTATATGATGAACGACAGGATCGATTGGACCATCGCGCTGGGCCAGGCCTACGTCAACCAATCCACTGACGTCATGGCGTCGGTCCAGCGCCTGCGCGCGATGGCCTACTCCGCCGGCAACCTGGCCTCGACCCCGCAACAGGAAGTAATCGTGGAACGAGAATATATCTACATCGTCCCTTTCCAGCCCCGGGTGATCTATGTGCCGGCGTATGATCCGAGTATCGTTTATGTCCGTCGCAGCTTCTATTTCGACCCGTATCCGGCCACCGTCATCACCTTTGGTCCGGCGTTCCCGATCGGGGCATGGCTGAACCGCGACTGCGATTGGGGCAGGCGTCGCATTTATTATCATGGCTGGCAGGGCCGCGGCTGGATCGCCCGCAGCCGCCCGGTCATTCACGTCACCAACGTCTACGTCCACAACAACCACACGAACATCCAAATCAACCGCAACATCGTTCGCCGGCGCGTGAACTACGCCAAGCTCAACGGCTACGCCAGCGTTCATCGCGACGTCAACTACAACCATCCGGGTCGCGGCAACAGGGGCGGACCCGGCGAGCCGAACGCGGGCAGCAAGATCATCAGGCGCGACGCGGGCATTAGCGGCCCGTGGAGTGATACCCGTCGTGGGCGGCCGCCCTTCGAGCAGCAGGCAGGGCGAGAGGAAAAGTTGCCGCCGACCCGGGAAAAAAAGTCGCCCCAGGCGCCCGAGAAGAAGTCGTCACCGGCGAAAATGCGACCGCAGCTCACGCCGCCGAGCCCGCCTGCGGACACCGCGCGGCCGGCGCCGCAACCACCACCGAGAGATCGGAGGCCCATCCATATCACATCCGCCGGCAACAGGATCTCTGATCCTCGCGCAACCAGCGAGGCCGGGCAGGTCCGCCGGGCGCCGGTGCATCAGCCAGCTCCGAGCCCTCCGGCCAAAGCTCTGAAGCAGCAAGGGGAGCGATCCGAACGATGGGAGCGCCGGGCGCTGCAGAAGCAGTCATAATGTAGATGACATAGCCTATCGGCTTCCCATCGCGCGGGGTTTCCAGGGGATCTCCCTATCCCTCGCTCCAGTGTCTCTTCGGACTGAACGACTTGATCGTAGCTCCTCAGCCCTCTTTCACCCCACCACAACGGATTCCCGGTCCCGTTTGAACGGATGGAACGTTTCGAACGATTGGAACGGTTCATTGACAGGGGACTCTGTCATCGGATAAGAGTCTGGAGTCCGTGAGAATCATCGACCTCCATTGCTATCCCAACACGGAGCCGTGGATTACGTCACAAGGCCCCTATGTCGAGGCCCTGGCCAAATACTGGAATCGTTCCTGGACGGCCAAGACTGAGCCGGAAGTCATCGAGGACTTCAAAAAAGCCGGCGTGGAGGCGGTTCTGGTCGCCTTCGATATCGAAACCGTCACCGGAGCGCCTCCTTGTTCCAACGAATATGTCGCGAAGCTGCGCGATAACAATCCAGGCGTGATCCGCCAGGCCTGGGCTGCGGTCGATCCTCTCAAGGGCAACGCGGCACTACGCGGAGCGAAGACGGCGATCGAGAAGCTCGGCATGCTCGGATTTCACTTTCACCCCATCATGGGCCATTTCTCCGTCGACGACCGCAAGCTCTACCCCCTGTGGGAAACCATCCGTGCGTTGAAAGTGCCGGTCATGATCGACGTCGGCACCACGGGCATGGGAGCAGGCCTGCCCGGAGGCTTGGGAGCAGTTATACGGCACGCGCATCCCGCGGCGATCGATCGTCTCGCCGCCGACTTCCCCGATTTGAATATCGTCGCCGCGCACCCGGGCTGGCCGTGGACCGAGGAGATGATCGCCGTGGCGCTTCATAAAGGCAACGTTTCGTGGGAGCTGTCGGGTTGGGCACCCAAGTATTTCCCTGATCCGCTCAAGCGCGACATCCGGGGCCGGCTTAAGGATAAGATCATGTTCGGCAGCGACTACCCGAGCATTCCCTACGAACGCTTGTTTCAGGAATGGAAAGATCTGGGGTGCCCCGAGGAGCTGATGGAGAAGATCTTTCACGGCAACGCAGAGCGCATTCTGGGCTTATAGCTATAGGGAGTGTAAACCATGCACATCGATTTTCATGCCCATCTCTACCCTGAAGAATACTTAAAGAAGCTCGAAGCCTCCAAGGGGGATGTGAGGATAGAGAGAAACGAGAAAGGAGAAAGAATTATTTTGAGCATGGGGGCCAAGGCCGGGCCCGTGACCGAGGATTTTTTTGATATCGAGGTGCGCCTGGATCGAATCAAGAAAAACAGTATCGACATGCAGGTCTTATCCACCCCCCATCCCGGTGTCGACCGTTTTTCTCCCGACGAGAGCGCCGAGATGAGCCGGATCATCAATGACGGCCTTGCCAAGGTCGTAAAGAAATACCCCAAACATTTTCAGGCCCTCGCCATGCTTCCGCTGATCGATACCAGGCTGGCCTTGAAGGAGCTCGATCGAGCCGTTCTCGATCTCGGGCTCAAAGGGATGTGCATGCTTACCAATGTGGCGGGCAAGACCTCGGATTCCGACTTTCTTCTACCCGTCTACGAGCGCGCCCAGTCATTGGGGATCCCGATCTTCATCCATCCGACCACCCCTTTGGGAGCGCAGGTCATGCAAGAATGGCGGCTCGCGGTCATCCTGGGATTTGAGTTCGACATCATGCTGTCGGCCACCCGGCTCGCCTATTCCGGCATCCTGGAGAGATTGCCGGAACTCCATTTCGTTATCTCTCACCTCGGAGCGGGACTCCCGTTCGTCATCGGGAGAATTGACCGCGGATACGACGACCCGACCTGCGGCATCAAAACGAAAAAGCCGCCGTCTGAGTATTTGAAGGAGCTGTACTGCGACACCGTCTCTTTCTACCAGCCGGCCCTGATGATGGCTTACCGCTTCTATGGCGCGCAGCGGATGGTTTTGGGCAGCGACTTTCCCCTGCTCATCGGCGATCTGCCCGGCGCCGTCCCCAGCATTGAGGCCATGGACATATCGACAGAAGACAAGGAGAAGATCCTGGGCGGGAACGTTCAGCGACTCCTGAAACTGAAAACGTGAGTCAAGAAAACGCCCCCGAGGTCTTTGCATGACGCTCAGAATCGGCACTTCTGAAGCCGGCGGAACTTTTCATTCCCAGGCCGTAGCGATCGCCGAGATTTTCAACCGGACGCGTCCGGACGCGGAGAAATGCGCCGTCCATACCACCCTGGTGAGCCTCGACGATGCCCATCGATTCGACAGAGGCGAAATGGAATTTGGCCTCATGGCTTCCAACTGGATCGGCCGCGCCCGGGATGGGGCGGCGCCCTTTACCCGGAACATCGAGCTGCGCATGGTGTCGCCCGCCAATGCCGGCCCGATGTTTTTCATAACCCTCGCTGACTCCCCGATAAAAACCGTCCGCGATTTTACGGGCAAGCGGATCGCTGTGGGCCCGCGTGGAAGCGGGATGGTACAGCACGCGGAGGTGATCTTTAAGTTCCTGGGTATTCCGTTTGAAAGCTTCATCCCGGCTTACCTCGGCTTCGCCGAAGGAGCAGAGGCCCTGATCGCGGGCGATATCGATGCGCAGTTTCAACGCCCGATTCCCAATCAGGTCATGACCGACCTGAGCGAGCGGGCCGACGTACGCGTGGTCCCCTACGCCGCGGGCCAGCTTGAGGCGATTCTGTCAGAGGTGTCGTTCTATCGAAAAGTTATGATTGAGAAGGGCGCCTTCCGCGGCGCCGTCGGGGACGCGGCGCAACTGGGTGTCGTCAATGTTGTCGTAACGCACGAGAAAGTTCAGGATAAAGCTGTTTATGAATTGGCGAAGACCATCGTCGAGAATCTCGACACGCTCCCAAAGCTAAACCCGCTCTTCAAAGGTCTGAAGGACCTTTTCGAGCCCCTGCGCACCAAGGGTTCGGCCGCTTTCGAATACGGCGGCGTCCCCCTCCATCCCGGCGCGCTCCGCGCCTACAGAGACAGCGGGTGGTTGGGATAATGATACTCCCCCTCTTCGCTCTTTTTGCCATCCTGATTTTCGGCCCTTTTTCGAGCGCGGCGCGGGAAGTCCCTGTCCTGAAAGGTCCCATCAACGACTTCGCCGGGATGATGCCGCAAGCCAGCGCCCATGATCTGGAAGAGCGCCTGAAACGCTTCAAAGCACAGACGGGCCACACCGTCGTAGTTCTTACGGTACCATCCCTTGAAGATGAGGACATGGAAAGCTTTGGCCGCAAAGCCTTTCCGAGCCTGCCGCTCGAGGAGACGGATTTACGGAAATCTGTGCTTCTTCTCGTCGCCGTCAAGGAGCGGAAAGTCGGCCTCCAAACGGGCTCCGAATTGCGACAACTCTTTCCCGAGCCTGCGTCGAGCCAAAAACTTCTGGCCCATGTGGGTCTCTATTTCGACGGCTTCAGGCGCGATTTGGGCATCCACGCGGGAGTCAATTATATCTTCAGGGTAATCAAGGGAGAGATCCATGTCGACGACATGACAGAGGTAGAAAAGCTTGAAGAAGCGTCGCTGAAAGGTGGCGAGGCCGGAGCGATCTTCGCTCTGTTTTTGGCCCCGTACTTCGCATTCATGGTCGGCGGGCTATGGGGAATTTACGCCATGACTCTTGGTCTTCCGCGCGAAATTCGCCTCTTCATGGGCGCTATTCTGGGCGGTGGCACGGCAAAAATCGTGACGCTCCTCATGGCCCTGATAAGCAGCTTCGGCGATGCCTTATGGTTTTTTATCCTGGCCGTCAGTATTCCTCTTGGTGTTTTCGGCAGCCTGACGGAGTTTTGGATGTCGGGGGAATGGAGCGGCATACCGAGGGTGAAGGATAGAAAAACGACGCGGAAGCCTTCCGAAAAGATGGGGATTTGACAAACCGGGAAATGAGGAATGATAAAAATGATCGAGCTTTATCACAAGGGATGAAATGAAAATCGGCATTGTGGGCGGCGGCCCGGCGGGGCTCTATTTCGCGCTTTTGATGAAGAATCTGAGTCCGGCCCACGAAATCAAGCTGCTGGAGCAGAACCCGGCCGATGCCACATATGGGTGGGGGGTAGTTTTTTCCGACCGGGCCGTCTCTTTCTTGGAACAAATCGATCGCGACTCTTACCTCGACATCAAATCCAGCCTTGAGAGTTGGAACGAATTAGTGATCGTCCATAAAGGGCAGCCGGTGCCTATCGATGGGAGCGTCTTTTCAGGAATCAGCCGGATTCAGCTTTTACGCATTCTTCAGGAACACTGCCGTCGTCGTGGGATCGACCTCCGATTCGAAACGCGGGTCACGGATATGGATGTGTTCGCCGATTGCGACCTGATCGTCGGCGCCGATGGCGTAAACAGCTTCGTCCGCCAGAAATACAGCGATTTCTTTCAACCTTCGCTCGACGTGCGAACCAACAAATACATCTGGTACGGGACCCGCCGGGTGTTTGATGCGCTGTCATTGTTCTTTCGTCAGAACCGGGACGAGATGTTCGTGGGCCATGCCTACCGATACAGCCCAACGATGAGCACGTTCATCGTGGAGTGCGACGCGGCGACTTGGGAGAAGGCCGGGTTTGCTTCGATGTCGGACGCGGAAAGCCGGGCTTACTGCGAGAAGGTTTTCCACAATGAGCTGGGCGGCCACCCCCTGTTATCGAATAAGTCGATGTGGATCCATTTCATCGTGGTCCGCAACCGGCATTGGTATCATGACAACGTCGTGCTGATCGGCGACGCCTTGCGAACGGTCCACTTTTCTATCGGCTCCGGGACAAGGACAGCCTTCGAAGATGCCATTGGCCTGTCGGCGGCGTTCGAAAGACATGGAGAGGATGTGAGGGCGGCCTTGCAGGCGTTTGAAAAGATTAGAAAGCCACCGGCCGATCAGCTCCTAAGAATCGCTCAAAAGAGCCTGGTCTGGTACGAAAACGTAAGAAGCCTTATGCACCTCGATCCCATGGCGTTTGCGTACGCTTACATGATGCGGGGCGGGAAGGTAAGCCCGGAAAGTCTGAGGGAGAGGGCGCCGAAATTTTTCGCCGCCTATGAGGCGTATCTGGCCTGCAAGAAGGATCAACTTCCTATTCGCCGGGGAATCTCACTGCGCCGGGAGCCCTGCGCGGGCGCCAACCGGGTCCTCGGGGAAAAGCGCGCGCTTCTACGCTGGAGGAATTTGCCGAGTGCATCCGCGGCAAAAAACAACCCGAAGTAGGCGGGCGCGAGGCTACGGCTGCCCTGGCCGTCGTCTATGCTGCGATCCGCTCCGCCGAAACCGGTCGAACCGTCGCGGTCCGGGAGGTCATGGAGGGTTAGGAACTTCCCGCGTCTGTGATAATGGAGGCCTGCGTCGAGAGGAGGAACGAACGATGGCAAAAAAGTTCTTGATTCTATCCTTGGCCTTAACCGGCACACTTTTTTCCGCATGGGTAATCGAATCTGCTTTTGCCCAGGAGCCCTTTTACAAGGGCAAGACCATCCGCATCATCGTGGGTTTCGCCCCGGGCGGAGGATTTGACGCCTATGCTCGCTCGTTGAGCCGCCACATGGGCAAGCACATTGCGGGGAACCCCACGTTGATCGTAGAAAACATGACAGGCGCTGGAAGCCTGGTTGCCGCCAACCATCTTTACAAGATAGCCAGGCCCGACGGACTTACCATCGGGACCTTCCATGGAAGCCAGGTCGTCGCGCAGCTCATCGGCGGTCAAGGGATCGAATTCGACGCACGCAAA
>JACPFH010000600.1 GCA_016183075.1 Deltaproteobacteria bacterium
ACGAGAGATAGGCGAACTCGCCGGTGCTGCCGGGCGGGCTGAGACCATGAACGCCGCATCGAATCAGATGCTCCACCAGATCGCGCAATACGCGCTCGCGCACGCGGCCGGAAGCCTCTTCAACGGGAGAGACAAGGTATGGAAAGATGCCGTGAAAGTGGGTCATGGAATCACGTCCATGCGAAGAAAAATTCTATTGCGATTGCCGTACATTAGCAAGAAAATTTTAAGCCGCAAACCGGGCGCTTCGGGTTGTAAGAGGAGGGTGCTTGCAAAAACAACGGGAGCATAGGTAAGTTAAGGCCACAGCAGGCAACAGGCACGAGGCAACCGTTCGACAGGCTCCCTTCGATGTACTCAGGGCCTGAGCTTGTCGAAGGCACGGCCCCGAGGAAAATCGAGGGGTAGGCGACAGTTTAAAGAGGTGAATCATGGCAGAGAATCTCAAAAAACGAAGCAGTGTGATTACCGACGGGCCGGATCGCGCGCCTTCGCGGGCGATGCTCAAGGCGGTAGGCTTTAAGGACGAGGACTTGTCTCGCCCGATCGTGGGAGTCGCCAACACCTGGATCGAGATCGGACCGTGCAATTTTCACCTGCGGCGCCTGGGGGCCAAAGTGAAGGAGGGCATCCGGGCAGCGGGCGGCACGCCGATGGAATTCAACACCGTCTCCATCTCCGACGGGATCAGTATGGGCGCTGAGGGGATGAAGTGCTCGCTCATCAGCCGCGAGGTGATCGCGGACTCCATTGAGCTCGTCGCCCGCGGCAATCACTTTGACGCTCTGGTCTGCATCTCAGGCTGTGACAAGACCAACCCCGGCGTGGTGATGGCTCTGGCCCGGCTCGATATCCCGGGCCTGGCGCTCTACGGCGGCTCCATCGCCCCCGGCCACCTGGCAGGACGCGACCTCACCATCCAAGACGTGTTCGAGGCGGTGGGCGCATACGGTCGCGGCAAGATCAGCGCCGCAGAGCTCAAGGCGATCGAAGACACAGCCTGTCCGGGCGCGGGCGCCTGCGGCGGTCAGTTCACCGCCAACACCATGTAAACGGTGCTGGAATTCCTCGGCATCTCGCCGCTGGGAAGCAACGGCATCCCCGCCATGGTGGATGAGAAGGACGAAGCCGCGTTTAACGCTGGAAAGCTCGTCATGGAACTCTTGCGCCATGACCTCCGCCCTTCGCAGATCCTCACACGCAAAGCCGTCGAGAACGCCGTCGCCGCGGTCGCCGCGACGGGAGGCTCCACCAACGCCGTCCTGCACCTGCTCGCCATCGCCCGTGAGGCTGGAGTCAGATTGAAGATCGACGACTTTGACCGGATCAGCTCGCGCACGCCCATTATCGCCGACCTCAAGCCGGGAGGGCGCTTTGTAGCGCACGATCTCTACAGAGCAGGCGGGATTCAGCTCGTCGCCAAGCGATTGCTCGAAGCCGGCCTTGTTCACTCCGATGCGATCACTGTGACCGGAAAGACCATCGGCGAAGAAGCGCGGAGGGCATCGGAGACTTCGGGTCAAGAAGTGGTGCGACCGCTCAGCAGTCCGCTCAAGCCCACCGGAGGTTTGGTGATCCTGAAGGGGAACCTCGCTCCCGAGGGGTGCGTGGTGAAGGTCGCCGGCCATGAGAGGATGAGCCACCGCGGCCCGGCGCGCGTCTTCAACCGGGAGGAAGAGGCTTTCAAGGCGGTGCAGCAGGGAAAGATCAAAGCCGGGGACGTGGTCGTCATCCGCTATGAAGGACCCAAGGGCGGGCCCGGGATGCGGGAGATGCTGGTGGTGACGGCGGCACTTGTCGGAGCCGGCCTCGGCGACACGGTCGCGCTTCTCACCGATGGCCGCTTTTCCGGCGCGACTCACGGACTCATGGCTGGCCATGTGGCGCCTGAGGCTGCCAACGGCGGGCCGATCGCGGCGGTGCGTGGCGGCGACATGGTCGTCTTCGACATCAAACGGCGGCGTCTCGATGTCGAGCTGTCGGAAAGAGAGATCCGCTCTCGCCTCAAGAAGTGGAAGGCGCCGGCTCCGCGCTATACGAGCGGTGTCATGGCGAAGTACGCCAGGCTGGTTTCCTCGGCCTCCGAGGGCGCTGTCACGCGCTGAGCGGTTTTCGCTTCTTTGCTCGAAGGCTCTCGATGAACGTCGTGACCTCCTTAAGGCGGGAGAGCGGCGTCGCCGCTTTAGCACGACGGCTAGATACCGGCTAAATTGAGTTCCACCTTCTGATAGCCATGCTCTTGGGCCCAGAGGTCGAGGGCGGGGGTGGCGATCTCGTCAACGAGCGGGACCGCGAGGCCGTCCTTGGTGAGATCAACTCCCTTGATGTAGTGTTTGCATGTGTCACAGGCCTCGACTCTGACCGTCGGAAGCTGGTCGGTCTGGTAATAAGGGAGCTTGTAGGGATCAACCTCCTGGCAATGGGCGCAAGAGATTCGGTTTACCGGCCAGGTCGTAAAACAGAGGGAGCAGAGAAGATATCGTCTTGCCCCTTCCGCCCCACCGCCGACTATCGAGGGTGGACTTTGCAGGTACGACATCTGCGGCGCTCCTCCGCAAAAGGGGCAAGCGCCGTCTTCCGTCGGTCGGTCCCGGAGGGCCTTTCCGTGCGCTGCGAGAAAGCTCGCATAGGGCTGAAGAAAGGCTTTGGGGAAAAAATTGCCGCCCGGTATTTCTTCTCCGCGCCAGTAGGAGAGAAGTAAAGCCTCCTGTTTTTGACGCTCCCATCGACGCATCTCCCACGCTTGAGAGCGAATGAGTGTAGAACCTTTTTCACACGTCCAGTCTAAAAAAGTACCAAAGTAGTCCATCAGGACCGAGAGGTCC
>JACPFH010000601.1 GCA_016183075.1 Deltaproteobacteria bacterium
CCTAGTTGCGGCCACCCAACTGTGTGAAGACCGCATGGTCGCCCTGTTGGATCGATACGGTCGAGAAACCGTCCTGGCATGTGTCCAGCAGATGAAAGATCGGAGCGAACGCGCTATTCGAGAGGCCATTCGCCAGATCCCAGACGGCACATATTTTGGAGAGTCCGCCACCGACAATGACGGGGTGGATCTGGACACGCCCGTCTGGATACGCTGTGAGGTCACCGTCAAAGGCGATGAAATGGTCATTGACTTCTCGCCCAGCGATCCGGCCAAAAAGGGGGCTGTCAACGCTCAGTACATGACGACTTACAGTTGCGCCTTCGCCGCCGCCATTCTTTTATTCGACCCCGCCCTGGCCGACTATCACAACGAGGGAAGTATGTGCCCCATCACCATCCGGGCCCGAGAAGGTTCCGTTGTCAACGCCCAATATCCTGCCCCGGGTGGCACTTCACCGGTGAACGTGGGGGGGAACATCATAGAGGCGGTGACCAACGCCCTGTCCAAAGCTCTCCCCCACCGGGCCGTCGCGGCCTGGGGACGACGCTTCGGGCACTACGTGTACGGCAACCATCCCAGAACCGGCCAACTTTACGTATACCCCGGATACGAGGCCGAGGGGGGCGCTGGAGCGGTCTATGGCTTTGACGGCTATCACGGCACCGGCTCCATGGGAACCCTCGGCGAGATCGTCCGCCCCAACACGGAGGACATCGAGATCAAGTACCCCTGGCGCACCGTCCGCCGGGAGTACCGGATGGATTCCTGCGGCGCAGGCCGGTGGCGGGGAGGACCGGGGATGGAATGGGAGGCGGTCAACGAGGGCGAGGAGTGCGGCATGCACACGGGTGCCGGACACGGCGAGACGACCTTTGGCCCCGGAGCCATGGGAGGTCAGTCCACCCCTGCCAACGTGTGCTACATCCTCCGGGGTGAACATCTCCACGCTGCCCGCTGTCACAAGCTCCACCAGATCTTGCCGGGGGACCATGTGATTCGCAAGACAGGCGGCGGAGCAGGTGTGGGCAGGCCCGAAGAGCGAGACCCTCAGAAGGTGTGGGAGGACGTCTTCATCCACAAGCTGGTCTCTCTAGAGGCGGCCCGAGAGGTCTACAAGGTCGTCATAGATCCGATCCGCCGCCAGATCGCCTGGGAAGCAACGGTCACCCTGCGATCCGCAGCCATGGTCACACCGGCCGAGGGCTGATCTCCTCTCGAGAATCTCCAAGAGATGAAGGTGGCTCCGATTAGCTCGTCCTTAGCACGTAACTCCCGCCTGCATCCACGGTGCATGTGAAACCCTTGGGGATGACAACCGTGGTCGCCTTCTCCTCAATGATCGCCGGGCCGGGGATAATGTTTCCGGCGAGCACTCGGTCGCCCTGATAGCTGGGTGTTTCCACCCAATCGTTGCCGAAGAAACATCGCCGTACCCGTTTGAGCGCTCCCTTGGGATCCTTACTTCCCTGGGGAACCGGAACGATCCGAAGATCAAACTTGCGCGCGGCCGTGGCCTTGAGCCGAAAGGTTAGAAAATCGATCCCCCTAAAGGGCAAGTTAAACGTGTAGAGCTCTTTGTGCCGAGCGTGGAATGCCTTGACGACCCCTTCTACGTCATCCCGCGAGTCGAACCTCGCCGGTAGTGGAATCTCGATCTCGTGGAACTGACCAGCGTAGCGCATGTCCGCCGTGCGCGTGAAGGCGATCTCAGAGGTGTCCGTGTGCGCTTCTTTGAAGTCTGCGATCGCTTGCTGCGCAAGCTCTTCATACAGCGACTCGATGCGTTGCAGGTCGATCTTGTCGGCTCGGACGATATATGACCGGGAGTACTCGCGCCCCATATCCATCGCGAACATCCCGAAGGCGCTGTAGAGCGCCGCATACTTGGGGATAATGACGGTCGGAATTCCCAGCAGTTCTGCCACATAGGCGGCGTGCACGGGTCCCGCGCCCCCACCCACGGCGAGCGAAAAATCTCTGAGGTCAAGACCGCGTTTGGTGGAAATCTCAACCGGATCGCACTGCGCGCCCGTTCTTCATCGAGAGGAATTTCCCCACCCAGGAAATAGTCCTTCGGGATATAACCGAGGATCAGGTCTGCGTCGGTTACGGTCGGTTTATCTCCGCCGCGACCGTAGCAGGCCGGCCCGGGCATGGCCCCGGCGCTCTGGGGTCCGACGCGCAAGAGGCCCAGGGAATCGATCCAAGCCAAACTACCCCCGGCCGCGCCAATCGAGTGGATGTCGACCATCTTAATGGCGACCCGCTCATCGCCGACCCAGCTTTCGGTCGTCGTCGGGATCTCGCCTTTGCGCAGCAAGCAGACGTCCAGGCTTGTTCCCCCCATGTCGATCGAGATGAGATCGTTATGCCCCACGGAGCGGCCCCAGAAAAGCGCTCCGGTTGGAGCCGCCGCCGGTCCAGAATTGATCAGCGTGACCGCCTGCTGCCTTGAGTGGGCAGCCGACTGAACCAGGGCATCCGAGCGGACCATCAGCAGTCCTCCTTTGAGGCCTTTTTCTTCTAGCTGCTTTTCCAACGCCAGGAGATATTCCGAAACGATGGGGCCGATGTAAGCGCTTACCACCGTGGTGCTGAAGCGCTCATATTCTCCCCAGTTAGGAACGACTTCGTGCGAGGCGGTGACGTACACGCGGCCGTCAAAGCTCTGGCGGCAAAGCTCCGCAACCTGCCGTTCATTTTCGGGGTTAGCGTAAGAATGCAAAAAACACACCGCGATCGAGCGGACATCTTCAGCCGTGCATTGCTCGATTGCGGCCTTGGCCATTTCGAGGTCAACGGGTGTTTTGACCTCGCCCGTAAAGAGCGTGCGTTCGCGGATCGGAAGCCTGAGATAGCGCGGCACGTGCGGCTTGTATGGCGGCACGGCGACGTTGTACATGGAGGTGCGGACGTTCTTGAGGCCGCGGCGAATTTCCGATACGTCTCGGAATCCTTCGGTGGTGAGCATCGCCACTTTCGCGCCCCTTTCGGTCAGAAGCGCATTCGTTGCAAGCGTTGTCCCGTGAATGATGCACTCCAGTCCCTGGATGAACTCCCGAACGCTTTTTCTCTCCGCGCGAGCGGCCTTTTCCAGACACTCCATCAGACCCCGGCTCGGATCTTCCGGCGTCGTGGGCGCCTTGAAATCGCTGAGCTGACCCTGGTCGTCCAAAACCAGGCAATCGGTAAACGTTCCGCCGACATCGATGGCGACTCGACTCATGGAAGCCCTCCGACAGCCTACTTGATTCTGGCTTCTGCCTCGCGGAGATCCGCCGCGTACTTCGAGTACAGCTTGGCCAGCTCAGAAACAATCCTTTGTGTCTCTTTGGTGTCAGCGAAAGTGGGCGTTAGCTTGGCTTTGCGAACAGCCTCCAGGAACTCCTGGTCTTTGTAAAGCTTGCTAAGCCCCTCCCGGTAAGCGTTGGCTATTTCGGAGGGTGTTCCCGGGGGAAGGTAAAGCACCAGATTGATCTGGAGATCTAACGGGTAGCCTTGCTCCTTGGAAGTGGGAACGTTCGGCCATATCTCGTGTCGCTCAAGGGCATGGACCGCGATGGGCCGGGCTCCCTCTTTCAGATAGCGCTGCGTAAACTCAATGCCGTAAGAGACCGCTTCGCAGTCTCCACGCAACATCCCCGCTACTGCGGCCGGAGCACCAGGGTAGCCGGGAATCGATCGGTAAGAAAACCCCGCCTCTTTAGCTGCAATCACGGTGTACGCAAGCGAGATGCCGCCGCCTTCGTTACAGAACGGGATGGGTTTTCCGGCTTTTTTTAGGTCCGCCAGGCTCTTGTAAGGCGTTTGCGGGCCGACGGAAATGGTGTAAGGCTGGTGGTAGGTCGAAGTTAATAGCACAAATTTGCTGAAATCATATCCTGCCTCAGCGCCGTAGATCGCCTCATTTCCGAGTGACGAAGGAGTGTAGCTCCCTCCCACTACCGAACCGTCGGGCTTGGATCGGAAAACCGTCTGGACGCCAGCTCGCAATCCCGCCCCAGTATCATTTTTGACAACGATGGTAGGTCCCCCCGATAGGTATTTCGGAAGGTGCCGCGCTACGAGTCGAGCTTGCACGTCTCCGCCACCCCCGGCCCCACCGGCAAACACGATGGTAATGGTCTGCGGCAGCGTGATCGACTTAGCCGGCTGTGCGTTCGCCGCACCAGAGGGGCCGACAACAAAAACGAACAACGGAACTATGAAAAAACAAAAAGCTCTTCCGAACATCGATTGCATGGGAATATCCTCCGCAGTGGAACTAGGTAGTTACGGAATCACAAGGCACGAGGTCATGTCAAGAGGTGTGTATCGAAGCTTAGGACTGTTTGGTCATGGCGTTACAGCTATTTTAAAAGCCCCGCTCTTGCACAATGGTGGCTGCAATCTTAACTGATCAATGTTCCGGCCGGTTTATTTGAGAACTTCCTTAAGATCCCCTTAGGATCACGTGATTGCAGATAAGCTTTTGGTTGCAGCCTCAAGCGCTCATCCTCTCTCCCGAAGCGCCCTGATCACCTTTTCCGGCGTAATAGGCAGCTCTTTTATCCTGACTCCCACGGCGTTATGGACGGCATTGGCTATGGCCGGTTCCATCCCGGTCACGACACCCTCACTAAAACCCTTGGCCCCGAAAGGGCCATCTTTATGTGGCGCGGATTCTACGAAAAACGTCTTCATATTCTCATTGAAGGGCATCTGGGCTGCCAAAGGCGCTCTGTAGTCCGAAAAGTTAGGGTTCAGCACCCGCCCATTTTCCATCAACGTTGCCTCATGGAGGCCACTGCCAATTCCCATCGCCATGCCACCCTCTGACTGCTGTTCACAAGTCTTCGGGTTTATCGCTTTTCCCAGGTCAATCGCACCATAACAGCGAAGAACTTTAACCTCTCCTGTTTCTATGTTGACTGCCACCTCGACGGCCTTAGCAACATAGGCGTAGAAAGCCATGAACCGCTGTCCTTGCCTTGCGAGCACAGGGTCAATCTGACCCGTCCTTGGATCATCAGGAATGCCGTCCATTCTGTAGGTGGCCTTCCCTATAATCTCCCCAGCTTCATCGCCAACGCCACTGGAGATTTGGGGTGGCCTGTTCTGGTGGGGAGAGAATAGATCGCGCACCTTAATTTTTCTGTCTGGATGGGTCCTGACATAAACTTCCATATTTCTTATGTCCAGTATTTCAGGAGGAGCATCCAGGTTCCATCCCGCCATTTGAAAAATTTCTCTTTTTGCATCATCGCAGGCCCGACGGACAGCATTACCCAGATTGAAAGTTGTTCTGCTCGAAGTTGATCCATTCCCAAAATAGGGTGTGATGGCCGTGTCTGAAAATACGACATCCACTTTGTCCGGGGATATACCGAACTCTTCTGCCGCCATCTGGGAAATCACTGTGTTGACACCCTGCCCTATGGCGTCGGCGCCGTGATAGATGACGACTCTTTCGTCCTCGGTCACCCGGATTCTTGCCCCACAATGGGTACGCGCCGTACTGTACTTGTTTCCCAGCGCCAGGCCTTTCCCCTTTCTCCACGGCCCCTCTGGAGCGCCTTTCTCTTTCAGCTTTATTGATTCGCAGACCCTGTCAAGGCACTCCGCTGCCCCGATACTGTGAGTGATCTCACCGTTCAACATCGGCTCACCTTCCCTCAGCAGGTTTTTCCGCCTCAGTTCTACCGGGTCAATGCCCAGCTTTTCCGCCGCAATGTCCATACTCGATTCGATCGCATAATCAACTTCGTTCACACCAAATCCACGCATGCCGCTCCTTTTCGGGGTATTGGTGTAAACCGCGTAACCAT
Organism: Deltaproteobacteria bacterium; assembly: GCA_016183075.1. GTDB lineage: Bacteria > Desulfobacterota > Binatia > UBA9968 > UBA9968 > 2-12-FULL-57-22. Next base: position 5,811 of record JACPFH010000601.1, read on the forward strand.
CCCATTTCAGGTGCGGTATCCGGTACATGCAAATTGCCACGGAACTGCAATTCCGGGTTATCCCCGGTATATTTTCTGCGTAGGCGCCGCCATCCACAAATACTTCCATCTTTCTAGCCACAAGGGTTCCATCCTTTTTAAATCCGTCTTTGACAATAAGAACCATCCCTTCTCGCGGTCCACCCAGCACAGACGCCT
>JACPFH010000575.1 GCA_016183075.1 Deltaproteobacteria bacterium
AAACGCAAAGGCTTCGACCGGCGTCATGTCGTAAATGAACGGGAGCATGAGCGCGAGCGTGGTCAGGCCTCCCAGGCCCGGAAGCAGGCCGACCCAAAAGCCCACCGCGATCCCGATCAGCATGAAGCTAAAGGCCTTCCACTGAAGAATCACGAGGAGACCGCCGACAAATGCATCAATCATTCTTGCGCTCCGGAGCTTCCTGCCTAGTGTGGTGTGTCACAAATCCGTCGCCTAATTTGGGCCGTCATTCCGGCCGAGCGGGCGGTAGCTCGCGAGAGCCGGAATCCAGGGAATTCGAGGACTTCTGGATTCCCGCTTGCGCGGGAATGACGAGAAATGGAGCGCCGACTTCTTCATCGAATTTCTGAATCAGGACATAGTCTGCCTCTAACACTTTTTAAACTTCTGTCAAGGATCATTTTCTGGTTCTTGACAGAGGGCAGGAAAGAGAGGTAGAGGAGCGAACATGGATGAGAACGGCGTTTGACGATGGTAAACGGAAGAAATTGTGTTATGGTAGCGTGAAGTTTTAGAGATCAGGCCCGCCAACGAAAAAAGTCAAACCGAAGGAGGTTAGCCATGGCTGCAGACTTGGAAGTCATCGATGCCGATGGCCACATCACGGAAGAGGAGAAACAGTTAAAAGAATACATGGAGGCCCCGTACCGCAACCGGGGTGCGGTCCTTTACCCCCGCGACAACTGGGATCGCTCGCTCGGCGGCACTCTGGGGACCCGCGCCCGAGACGCCAAAAGCTGGCTCGACGCCATGGATCAGGGGGGTATCTCGACGGCCGTGCTTTTTCCGACGGAAGGGCTGGGCATTGGTTGGATCCGCGAGCCGGATCTGGCGGTTGCGCTCTGCAAGGCGTGGAACAATTTCGTTGCCGAAGAATTTCAGAAAGTAAGCACCAGGCTCAAAGGGATCGCCCTGGTTCCCATGCAGGATGTCCCTGAAGCGGTCAAAGAGCTGCGGCGGGCAATCACGGATCTCAAGCTCGTTGGGGTCATGCTTCCGGCAGTGGGGTTGCGCAAGCCCCTCGGCCACGAGGACTATTGGCCGGTCTATGAAGAAGCCGAAAAACTCAATTGCATGGTCGGCGTGCATGCCACGGTGCGTGGGCCGCATTATTTCGCTGCGGATTTGTTCGATCAGTTCATCGAAGTCCACACGCTATCCCATTCCTTCGCCCAGATGATGCAGATGACCAGCAGCGTGCTGCGCGGCGTGATGGAGCGATTCCCGCGCCTGCGCGTGGCCTTCATGGAGGCAGGGTGCTCCTGGGTGCCGTACTGGATGGGAAGAATGGATGAAGAGTGGGAGAAGCGCGGGAAGATCGAAGCGCCGCTGTGCAAGAAAAAACCGAGCGAGTATGTAAAGAGCGGCCGCGTCTACCTTCATGCCGAGGACTACGAGCCTCTGGTCGGTGCGACCGCGCAGGTTCTTAGCCATCAGATTCTGTACTACGCTTCCGACTGGCCCCATTGGGACAGCGAGTTCCCCGAAAACATCCAGCATCTGGCTCGGCGAGAAGACCTTTCGCCCGAGGCGCGAAAATGGCTCTTGGCCGATACCGCCAAGCGGCTTTACAACCTTCAAAAGACGCTTTGACAATACCGGTTAAAGGGGTTAGAAGAGACTGCCGAAAGCGCTCGATCTGAGAGCGAGAGTGTGTCGCCGGGGAGATGCCGGCAAAGTATCGCCGGGAGGAAACGGGTTCAGGAGGCAATCATGAAGCTTAAGCTGTCGAAGGTTGCTCTGCGATGCTTTAGCGTGCTCGTGGCCTTGGTGTTGGCGCCGGTTCCCAAGCTTGCGGCAGCCGAAAAGATCGTCGGCATCCACTCGGCCCGAGTCATGTCCCAGTCGATGCCTTGGATCGCGCAAGAGGCCGGGGTCTTCCAGAAATACAACCTGGATTTTCGGCTTGTTTATGTCGCGTCCTCCGGAATGGTCACGGCCGCAATGTTGGGCGGAGACGCGGACATCTCTTTAACCGGTGGGGTAGGCAATGTCCGTGCTTACGTGCAAGGAGCAACTGATCTTGTCTTTATCGGCGGGGTCAAAAACGTCATGACCCAGAGTATTGTGGCTGGAAAAGGAATCAACAGGCCGGAGGATCTCAAGGGGAAAAAGATCGGGGTCAGCCGCATCGGGAGTAACACTCACTACTTCACCATTCAGGCCCTTCGCCGCTCCGGCATGGAGCCCGGTCGCGATTTTAGCTTCATCCAGACTGGTGGAGATCCAGAAACCCTGGCAGCGCTAATCGGCGGTGGTATCGATGCGGCTACTATAACGGCGCCCACGGATGCAGTTGCCATTGCCAAGGGCTACCGGTATGTGGTTTACGGCCCTGACCTGCGCATTCCGTATACCGCCACGTGCTTCGTCGGACTCCGCTCGGTGATCGCCAAGCGTCCCCAAGCGATTGGCCAGTTCATGCGGGCAATGGCCGAAGCCGCGAAAATCCTGCACACGGATAAGGAATTCGTCTACAAGGTTCTGGGGAAGCACTTGCGGGTAACCGACAGGAAGATCCTGGATTCAGCCTATAATGCGGAGATCAAGGCCCTGGAGCCCAGGCTCATGATCAAGGATGAAGCAATTCAGGCGATCTTGGAAGAGGTCTCTCAGGTTGACCCGCGAGCAAAGAAGGTCAAGGTGCAGGATCTCATCGACCTCCGCTACGTCGAAGAGATGGAGAAGAGCGGCTTTTTCGACAAGCTCTGGGCCGCCAAGCGATAGGACGCTGGGAACGCAACCACTCGTACCCTTATCGAAGGAGGGTCTTATGCCGGAGATCCGTAGTTTTAAAGTCTTGGATTCGGACGCCCATGTTCGCGACCAGGATGAGTTCATTGCGCCTCATCTGGATGAGCCGTTCCGAAGCCGCAGAATGCCTTACATTCCCAAAGAAATCTACGACCGGAGCCTGGGCGGCAAGCTTGGAAAGCCCGGCATCCAGCACGCAGAACGGCTCGCCGCAATGGACCAGCAAGAGATCGATACGGCCGTGCTTTATCCAACCAGCGGCTTGGGTATCGGGCTCATCCGGGAGCCGGCTTACGCCGCGGCTTTGTGCCGGGCCTACAACGACTACATCGCGGACTATTGCAAGGCATCGCCGCGGCTCAAAGCGGTGGCGAATCTGCCCATCTACAGCCCCCAAGAATGCGCTAAAGAGCTGAACCGCGCGGTGACGACGCTCGGGTTGGTCGGGGGAATGCTCGCGGCTCAAGCCCACAATAAAAATCTGGCAAGCCCCGATTATTACCCCCTCTACCAGGAGGCTGAGCGTCTTGGCGCGCCGCTCGCCATTCACGCCTTCGGCGGGGACGAAGCGGGAAGCGAAATCTTCGATCAGTTCATCTGCCTGCATACAACCGGGCATCCTTTCCCGATTCTGCGGCAGCTTACCGCTATGATCTTTGGTGGAATACCGGAAATGTTTCCGAAGCTGA
>JACPFH010000576.1 GCA_016183075.1 Deltaproteobacteria bacterium
ATGTCGGAATCGCACACCGTGGTGAGGTCAATGGCGCTCAGGCCGCCTGCATCGGTCACTGTAGGCGCGCCGATCCGCCGCACGATCTCTCCTGCGACCCTGGCCGCGCACTCGCCAAAGAGCCAATACTTTATGACGTTGGATGCTCGAAGAAACCCGGCTGAACAGCGATCGGCTTGAGATACTCTTTGCTGATACGTGCGGGAGTCTTCCCAGAAACGTTTCCAAGCCACTGGGTCTTCACGCATCCGGAATGTGAGCCCCACGATGGCGGCCCCGCTGATGAGGCGTGCGGCAGCAAGAGCGCTGTCAAGTTGTGAATCCCGCCACTTCGGAAGGCTTCGGGGCATTGCCGCTCGCAATGTATCGAGCGTGTCGGGCAAGAGGGCGAGCCCCGCCGTTGTCAGAAATTCCTTGCCAGCCACGTCCTCGGTCACGGGCCCGGCGATATCCAGGAATATCGCGTATTGATTAGGAACTATACCCATTTTGTTTTCGCCAGCTCTGTCCCGCTAACGTGCCGTTAACCAGCGGGTCGCTTGCGGCCTGTACGTGTTGGGGGGAGGGTTAGCCATCACTCGCACCATACTTCACAATAGGTCCTGCATGCGGTTAATGCCGGGCTGGCTAAAAATCCACCAGGTAAATTTCTTCGCGATGGTGGCAATGATGATGGTATCCATGCCCGAACGGTACGCGCCGGTCATAGAACCTCCATCATATTTCACAGCTTCAGGAGCTGGCCTAGGCCCCTCTCTTGAGCCTTCTCCAACACCAGCCCGCCCAAGGCCACGTCGGCTACTCCCTGACCGGCGTTATTCTTGAAGAGGGTAATTTGTTCCGCCTTCGTCCTCCCCTCTTTTTTCCCCGCCAGAAGCTCGCCGATCTCGACCAGGTCCTCCCAGCGGATAATCCCTTTCTGCACGGGATCATAGATGTCGCCCTGTTCATCCTGAATTGCCTGTTGGATGGAATTGATCCCGATGACGGTGGAGCGCTTCACCGTCGCATCGTCGATCTCGCGCCGCTTGGCCTTGGCAAAGCCGCCCTGAACCAATCCGATATTGCTCCCGACGATCGAGGTCACGTGAACTCCCGGCTCGAGCCAATTGCCGTCGAAAACAGGAACACTCGCATTCGTGGCGCACAGAACGATGTCGACGCCCTTTACCGCCTCCTCCGCCGAAGCCACCGGGCGAATGCTGAGATTTAACGCGCTGCCCATATCCGCCGCGAACGTATTACGGTTCTCGCGACTGCGGCTGTACACCCTCACCTCTTTGAGCTTTCTGATCCTGGCGAAAGCGAGCAGGTGGTTCTTAGCCTGTCCGGCCGAACCGAGGATGCCCAGCTTCTCGGCGTTCTTGCGCGCCAACAGGTCGGTCCCGACGGCGCTCGTCGCCGCGGTGCGTAGCCCGGTTACCGGGGCATTGTGCGGCAGCTCGCTGCAGGTGATTTCGCCGATGATCAGCGCCCTGAGTTCTCCCTCGGCCGCGTCGTAGAGAACATAAACCGGATGGTTCAAGCGAGGATATTCCTGATGAGCGCTCAAGGGCTTGACCCACTCGCAGTGGGTCATCAACCCGGTAACTCCCGCGGCGGGGACACCTCCCTGATGCACGCTCACGCGGACACCGGACGGGATGTGGATGCGCCGCCGGGGCGCATTAATCAGCGGGTTCTGTCCCCATTCGCGAAACCCCAGCCTCACCGCCTCAATCGCCTCTTCCATACTCACCAGCCCCTTAAGCTCGTCGGGTCGAATGAGTAACGGCTGCATCGTCTATTCCTCCTCGGATCGAGCCTAAGGTTTCTTGCCCCAGAGCGAGGTGAAGAAACCTTCCCCGATCAACTCCTGGACAAGGCTGTTATCGTAGAACTGCTCCGCGTTCGCCTGCCGGGCTTTATAGGTTCCCTTTTTGTAAATGTGCGCGAATATCTTTCTGCGCCGATATTCTGACTCGGGTTTCGGATTGACGAGCGCCTCAACGTACCATCGCTTAACCCAAGGGTCAAGATAAGGCGCAGCAGCAAGAACCAAATATTAATGGGGCCGGAAGGGCGCGGCGGCTCTTCGAACAAAACATGGGCGGAGCAGCGCGCAGCGACGGAGGGGAGCGCGAGCGAGGCTGCGGACGTCCGATACCGAACGGTACGACTCACGGCAGAGGCCCATCGGCCGCAGCCGAGAGCGCGTTCCCCGACGGAGCCGATGCAAACAGATCCCAGAAAAGTCAACGTCGCAGGCCGCAGAGCGAACAGCAGATTGACATGACCGCTCAGGTACAATACACTCTGCCCGAAAAGAGCGAGCTGTGCTGATCGATCGGCATCCGAGAGGGCTGTTTCGTCTCCGACAGGGTTTCCCACCGTTCAAAGGCTGCTTTCATGGCGAATTCATACCTTGAGCTGCGCGCCAAGATCGAACAAAAAGACAAGGGGCTTAGAGAGAAGGTCAAAAGCTTGAGCGACGCCGTGGCCCTCATCCCCGGCAACTCCCACGTCGCGATCGGAGGGTGCCACTACTCGCGCACTCCTATGGCCATCATCTGGGAGATGATCAGACAGGGCAAGAAAGGTCTGACCATCTCGAAGAGCATCACCGCCACCGAGGGCGACCTCCTCCTGGTCGCGGGCGCCACCAGGCACATTATCACGAGCTGGTTCAGTCCCGGAGTCACCTGGGGCGTTTCGAGGATCATGATACACTACGTTCAATCGGGGGAGGCGCGATACGAAGAGTGGAGCCACATGAGCCTCGGCTTAAGATATCGGGCGGGAGCGATGGGCGTTCCATTCCTGCCCGCCAGGTCCATGCTGGGCTCCGATGTCTCAAAGAGGCTCAGTGATATAAAAGAGATGGACTGCCCCTTCACGGGGGAAAAGCTCGCCCTGATCCCCGCGCTCAATCCCGACGTGGCTATCATCCATGTCCAGAGGGCCGACTCCTACGGCAACGCTCAGATCGGCGGTTTCCCCTTCATGGACAAAGACATTGCCCTGGCGGCAACCACGGTGATTTTGACCGCCGAAGAAATCATCGATAACAGCGAAATCAGGAGGGCTCCGGATCGGACGGACATTCCCTTTTTATGCGTCGACGCCGTGGTGGAGTCGCCCTATGGCTGCCTTCCCCACGAGTGTTACGGCGTTTACGAGCCCGACTTTAACCACATGGACATG
>JACPFH010000577.1 GCA_016183075.1 Deltaproteobacteria bacterium
CCCGCAAGCTCAGACAGGGCCTGCGGGTTGACCTGAGCGTAACAGCCCGTCCCCAGCACCCGCGCCTTTGGACTAGCGCTTTTGGCCCGTCTGATGAGCTGGCGCGCCTCCCAGTCCGCCCGGTCGGTCACGGTGCAGGTATTGATGATGTAGACATCGGCCCGGGCGCCAAAAGGAACAAAATCATGTTCGGCCCCCTCAAGGCGCCCCTGGATCACCGCAGAGTCGTACTGGTTGATCTTGCAGCCCAGCGTCGCGATTGCGATACGCATAACAGTCAGGCATCAGGCAATAGGCAATAGTCGCTCCCCCTCCTACCTGTTGCTTATTTCAGCCTGAGGCTGATCCGCCTCTGGCGGAGCCTCTCGCCTTCTTTTGTTTTCACCGTCCGGAATTTTTGAGCAGTTCCTTTACCTTGCGCAGGGTCTCGTTCTCATCAGCCTGCCGCTCCTCCAGGCCGCCTTGCCGGGCGCTCACCTCGTTCACTCGTTGCTCGATCTTCTGTACATATTCGGCAAGGTTGCTGATGGCTTTGGCGACCGGGTCGGGCAGGCGATGGTGGTCGAGATCGATGATGTGGGGGTCGGGATCCCTATGGACTCCTTCCCCGGCGACAACTCTCCCGGGGATGCCGACGACGGTGGAGTCGGGGGGCACGGGATCGACGACGACTGAACCCGCGCCGATCCTGCTATTGCGGCCGATGGTCACGGGGCCCAGAATTGTCGCCCCGGCGCCGATAATCACGTAATCCTCCACCGTCGGGTGCCGCTTCTCTTTCCTCAGGCTTGTCCCGCCGAGCGTAACCCCCTGGTAGATGGTGACCTCGTCGGCGATCTCCGCGGTCTCCCCGATCACAACGCCCATGCCGTGGTCGATGAAAAAGCGCCTGCCGATCTTCGCCGCCGGGTGAATTTCGATGCCCGTGAAAAACCGGCCGAGGTTGCTGACGAAGCGGCCCAGACCCCTGAGCCCTTTGCCCCACAGAAAATGGGCGACCCGATAGAACAGAAGAGCGTGAAATCCCGGGTAGGTCAAGACAACCTCCCAGATATTGCGCGCCGCCGGATCGCGCTCGATGGCGACCTGAAGATCCTCTCGGATGGTCCTCCACATAATGGGTTAGGGCTTCGAATCCTTGTAGAGCTTGTAGTCGATGCTGTCCACCACCGCCTGCCAGCTCGCCTCGATCACGTTATGGGAGACCCCTACGGTGCCCCACCGCTCTTTCTTATCCCCCGACTCAATCAACACCCGCACGGAAGCCCCCGTGCCCTCACCGGAAGACAACACCCGGACTTTATAATCCAGCAGCTCCATCTCTTTGAGAGAGGGATAGAATTTGGTCAAGGCTCTGCGCAGCGCCTGGTCCAGAGCGTTGACAGGTCCGTTTCCCATTGCGGCCGCGTGTTCCACGACGCCGTCCACCTCCAGCATGATCGTGGCCTCGGAGATGGGCGGTTCGTTCTCTTTCCTCTTCTCGTCGATCACGCGAAATCCAAGGAGCCGGAAATTCGTTTTCTTTCTTCCCAACGCCTCCTGGATCAGGAGCTCGAAGGAGGCCTCTGCGGCTTCGAACTCGTATCCCCGGCTTTCCAGGTCCTTGATGCGGCGCAGGATCTCGTGCACCGCGTGATCGTCGCTCTTGAAATCAATGCCGTACTCTTTGGCCTTGTAGACGATGTTGCTTCTACCCGCAAGGTCAGAGACCAAAACCCTCTGGCGGTTGCCCACGATCTCGGGGTCGATGTGCTCGTAGGTCTCCCGGTTCTTGAGAATGCCGGCGACGTGCATCCCGCCCTTGTGGGCAAAGGCGCTGTCCCCGGCCAGCTCATACAGGAAGTGGGATACCTCGCGCAGCTTTTTCAGCTGTTCGGGGTCGACGCATCTCTTTCCCATCTTGAGATGCAGGTTGGCGATGAGCGCGCAGAGATTGAGATTGCCGCAGCGCTCGCCGATCCCGTTGATCGTCCCCTGAACTTGGCGCACCCCCACCTCCACCCCGGCCAGGGTGTTGGCGACCGCAAGGTCCCCGTCGTTGTGGCAATGGATGCCCAGGGGCGTGGAGATCACTCCTTTGAGAGCGATGATCGCGGCGCGGATTTCGCTTGGAAGGCGGCCGCCGTTTGTGTCGCAAAGCACGATCCAGTGCGCCCCCCCTTCCTCGGCGGCCTTGAGACATTCCAGGGCATACTCCGGATGCGAGCGGTAGCCGTCAAAGAAGTGCTCGGCGTCAAAGATCACCTCGTCGACGCGCTCCTTCATGAAGGCGATGGAATCCGCAATGATCTCTAGATTCGCCTTCTTGCTGATCCTCAAGTCATCCCGCACATGGAGATCCCAGGTCTTTCCGACCAGCGTGACCACCGGTGTATCCGCGTCGAGCAGCGTCTTCAAGCTGAGGTCTTGAGAAGGCTTGGCAGAAGGTTTTCGGGTCATTCCGAAGGCGGCAATCTTGGTTTGCTTGAGTTTGAGTTTCTTAACCGCCTTAAAGAATTCCTCATCCCGTGGATTGGAGCCCGGAAACCCTCCCTCGACGTAGTCGACTCCCAACTCCTCCAGCTTCTCGGTAATCCGGAGCTTGTCCTCGAGTGTAAAGGAGATATCCTCCGCCTGGCAGCCGTCCCGGAGCGTGGTGTCATAGAGTAAGACGTCTTTCATAAAGCCCCCTGCTTTTCGATAAAGGCTTCGTGCAGGACCCGGACCGCAAGCTCCGTGTATTTCTCATCGATGACCACGGAGACCTTGATTTCGGAGGTCGAGATCATCTCGATATTGATCCCCCCGCGGGCCAGGACCTGAAACATCTTCGCCGCCAC
>JACPFH010000578.1 GCA_016183075.1 Deltaproteobacteria bacterium
ACCGTCCCCGGCCAGGCCCACCTGCTCCAGCAGCCGCGTGATTCTCAGGTCCGCATCTCCCGAAGAGATGCGGTTCAGGCGAGCCATATAGTAGAGATTCTCCCAGGCGCTGAGATCTTCGTAGAAACCGGGATTCTCCGGAAGGTAGCCGACCCGCTTTTTGACCTCCAGAGGCTGACGCGTGGGATCAAAGCCGCAGACGGAAGCGCTTCCACCGGAAGGTTCGGTAAGACCGAGAAGCATCAAAATGGTCGTTGTTTTGCCGGACCCGTTGGGACCGAGAAAGCCGAAGACCTCCCCCTGCTCCACGTTGAGGTTGAGGTTGTTGACTGCAACCAGGTCGCGGTAACGCTTAATTAGGTTGTGGGTTTCAATGACGGCACTCATCGTCGACCCAACCGGACGAACACCGCTCCCAGACCTAGCACTACTGCTGCCACAATCGCCGCTCCAAGCCAACCCCATAGGGTAGGCGTCGAAACGGTTACCCTGAATTCGACCGCTTTTGCCGCTGCGTCGGGGCTATTGGGAGTGAACGATAAAAGGTAATCGCCGGCGATGGTCCGAGCAGGCGGGAGGATTTCCATTTTTATCTCGCGAAGCTCCCCGGGATTAATGAGGTCGATTTTTTCCGGTTTGAATTCAACGGTCCACTTCTCCGGCTTCCTGGAAGCGACAAAGGAGAGATTGCGGACGGGGGCAGTGCCTGCATTCGCCACCAGTATCTCGACAGGTGTTCTTTTTCCGGCAGTCAGCGAGGTGTTTAGCGTGTCGGACCGGGTGCCAATCCTGAGATCGGGGCTTCCTCTGAGTGTGACTTTTAGGTTTACGGACGCTTCGAAGGCTCCCGCGCGCGCCCTAACCGTTACGGGAAAATCGGCTGCCTTCGCCCGTCCCGGAGAGTCGATTTCGACGCTCAACGTTTCCGTCGCGTTTTCCTTAAGGGCGATGGACGATAACACCGTATCGCCAAACTGGGGCTTGAAGCGGACCGCCCATCCCTCCGGGGCCTGCGCCGTAAGGGAGGCCGTGAGGGGTTTGTTGGTCTCGTTCTTTAGGTCCACGTTAAATTTGAGCGTTTGGCCCGCAGGCGTAGTCAAAGCGGGATATTGGCTCGTCAGTTTAAGTCCGCCGGTCTCCACTTTTTTGGACGTGATACGGAAGATGACTTTTTCGCTTTGGCTGGTGGCGCCGCTTTCGTCTTTGGCCATGACTTTGACTTCGTAGTTTCCCGGTTTCGTTTTCTCCGGAACCTTGGCTTTGAACTCGACCGTCGTCGATTTCTCCGCTTGAACCATTACGGAGCGAACGGGGTAACTTGGATACCTGGAATGGAATCCGATCTCCCAGCCTTTGGGAATTGCGTCGAGAGTCAGGCCAACCTGGACCGGGTTTTTTGTCCGGTTCACGACCTCCGTATCCATCGTGACCTCTTGCCCTTGTCCCACCGTTAGATCGGTGTACGGAAGGATCAGGTTAAAGGAATCCTTGGATTCCGCAGATCTCTTTGGTTCTGCTTTCTCGGCCGCATGCAACGAACTTCCATGGGCTAGAATCAGGGTTAGGAAACCCCCCAAGAGCCACCCCAGGCGCTGTCCGCTTGTCACAAACCCTCCCCGCATGGTAACCCCCCTTGGTGTAAAGAATTTACGGTAGTTTAAATACCCTATAATCCGTTTTGGCGTCAACCCCTTTAACAGGGTTTGAAAAACCCTGTTTTCAGACCGATCAAAAAGGTCCCAAATGCAAGGGGCGCGAGAAGCCGGTGAGCGGAGGCGTACTTCAGCAGTACGTTGGAGCGAGGCGGCCGAGCGCAACGAAGCAGGTGGGCCTTTTTCAACGGTCTGCATTAAACTTTGCCGAGCTGTCTTAAGGCTTCGTAAAGGACGATAGAAACGGCATTCGACAGATTGAGACTTCGTACCCCATCGCCCATCATGGGAATCCGGTAAGCCCGCTGCCAGTGGTCATCGAGGAGTTCTTGCGGCAGGCCGCGAGTCTCTGGCCCGAAGACGAGGAGGTCCTCTTCCTGATAGGCTGCTTTAGTATAGGATTGGGGCGCCCTTTTCGAGAACAGGAGAAGCCTTTTTCCTGCCTGTCGCGCTAGAAATTCGTCCCAAGAGCCGTGAAGCCGGACATCGACGTGCGGCCAGTAGTCTAATCCCGCTCGTTTCAGATGTTTGTCATCGATTTGAAACCCCAGGGGCGCGATCAGGTGAAGAGGCGTCTTGGTAGCCGCGCATAGGCGCGCGATGCTTCCGGTATTGGGAGGAATCTCGGGCTGGTATAGGACAACGTGCATAAATTGGTTAATAGTCAACAGTCAATCGTCAATAGTCCTCCCCGCGCACCTGTCGATCAGTAACCGTTGGCCATCTTCCATTGACCGATAACCATTGACCATTGACTATTCACGAATGACCCGGCTTGGAAGGCTATCCAAAATGAGCGTGACCGGCCCGTCGTTGACGATTTGCACATCCATTTTGGCCTGAAATCTCCCCGTGGCGACTCGGAAACCCCGATGCTTTATTTGTTCCACGAAGTGACCATACAGGCGCTCGGCTTCGGCCGGCATCGCAGCGTCGCTGAAAGAAGGCCTTCGGCCCCGGGTGCAATCACCGTAAAGCGTAAATTCCGAGACGATGAGAACTTCCCCATCGACGTCTTTTAACGAAAGGTTCATTTTCCCTGCGGAATCTTCAAAAATCCTGAGATCGGTTGCCTTCTCCGCAAGGCGCGCCGCATCGCTCTCGCTATCCCCTTTGGCGACGCCGACAAAGAGGCAAAGTCCCGCGCCGGTTTTACCGATCAATTCCCCAGCGACTGTCACGGCACTCTCCTTAATCCTCTGAAGCACGATCTTCATGAGGCCTTATTAAAAAATGAATTTTCTTCGGATACAAGGGCGAGGCAGCTCCCTGAGCGAAACATGGATGGGGCAGCGGGGGCGACCGAGAGGAGCGCGAGCGAGGCTGCGGACGTCCGGTCACAAACGGTACGACTCATGGCACGAACCCATCGGCCGCAGCCGAGAGCACGCTTCCCGAGGGAGCTTGTCCAGAGCAGTCCCGGAAGGGTCCATGCGGAAGGCCGTGGAGCGAAGGGAGCCGCGAAGCCAAATTTTGGATGGAAAGGCTCCCTTCTTGGGGATTGCGGTTTTTTCTGGTAATTTGGTTCTCTGACGAGGTGCGGTAATGTACCCAGTGCTTTTTAAGCTTGGCCCGCTGACGATTTACAGTTTTGGCACCTTGATGGCCTTGGCCGCACTGTGCGCAGGTTGGGTCGTCTGGGCTGAGCTCAAACGGTACCGTTATAACCCGGAGCTCGCCTCAACGATGGTTTTTGCCGCCGCGGTCGGCGGTTTGGTCGGCGCCAGGGTTTTGTTCGTTGTCGAGAATTGGAGCGCCTTCGTGCGCTCGCCGTGGGAGTACATATTCACCGGCGCCGGGTTTACGTGGTATGGGGGAATGGCCGGCGGTGCGCTGGCCGTTTCCTGGATCGTTCGCCGGCAAGGCATACCTTGGTTTCGCGGCGCCGATATTTGCGCCCCGGCTCTGGCGGTGGCCTATGGGGTAGGGCGGATAGGTTGCCATGTAGCCGGCGATGGGGATTGGGGCACCGTCACTAATGTTCCCTGGGGGGTGGCATACACCAACGCGATTATCGGTTGGGTTCATCCCCTAACCGGGCTTCCGTATCCCCCCGGCGTCGCGGTTCATCCCACTCCCATTTATGAGTTCCTCCAGTCCATGATGATTTTCGCAATCCTCTGGCTCCTACGGAAAAAAAGTTTTCCTCAGGGGACTGTTTTTTGCCTTTATCTCATCCTCGCGGGGTTGGCTCGCTTTACCATTGAGTTCTGGCGCGTGAATCCGGTGATCGGATTGGGATTTACCGAAGCGCAGTGGTTTAGCGTGGCGATGATATTGCTCGGGGGCTATCTTATCTATGGCCGACCGGGCCTGGCTGCGCGGCCTTAGCAGGTTGCTGAAAAAAGGTACGGAATGCTTCGAGAGCCTCAGCATGAACGGAATTTTCTTCAATCATTTCAAATTTCTTTCCGTTCGTCCTGAGCGTGTCGAAGGACTCCGAGAGGGTTTTTCAGCAACCTGTTAGAGCCGGGAAGCTAAAATCAGCGCTAAAAGCCTAGAGCTAACCCTAATCCGAAATAAATTTTGGCCCCTACA
>JACPFH010000579.1 GCA_016183075.1 Deltaproteobacteria bacterium
ATGAGCAGGAAAACGAGCAGGCTGATCAGCAGGAGGACGGGTAGAGTGCCGATCAGCCGATGGATGAGGTAATCTTTCACGTGCGTCCGCTCTTCGGATGGCTGCGAGGCGGTCGCGAATCCAGCCAGTGGATCCAGTCTACTTGCGCATCTTCATGTGGAGGCCATAGATGCGGCCGTCGGGCAGGGGGTCGTACTCGACGGTTTTTGCCTGGCCCCACAGCATCTTGTGCCGCCACGTGAAGCAAGCGGGGGCTTCCTCTGTGAGCAGGCTCATCGCCTGTCTTAAGTAAGCCTTTCGCTTCTCGGGATTGAATTCCTGCTGCTCTTTGTCGAAGAGCTCGTCCAGCTTCGGATTGGAGTAGCCGATGCGCGGCGATCCGCCAGTTTTGAAATACTGATGCAAGGCGGCGCTCGGGTCTTGGACCGATCCTCTTCCCATGTAATAGAACGGGACCTTTCCCGTCTGAACGTTCGCCCACAGCGTCGGCCATTCCGGCGTCAGGAGCTTCGTCCGTATGCCCACGGAAGTCAACATCGCCGATACCGCCTCGCTGATCTGCTTGTCCAGGATGTAGCGGCCCACCGGAGTCTGAAGTTCCACGTTGACGCCGTTCGGATAGCCCGCCTGAGCCAGCAGCTTCTTGGCCTTTTCGGGACTATATTCGTATCTGGGCTGGAGGTTGGGATCGTAGCCGTACTGGCCCTTGCCGATCGGCCCGTCCAGTCGCGAGGCGAAGCCTTCGAGGAGCGTGGTGATGATCTTGTCGCGGTCGATGGCGTAGCAGGCCGCCTGGCGCACCTCCTTCTTGTCGAATGGCGGCGTGGGCATCATGGCGAAGAACATGATCTCGATGGAGTCTACGGGAACGATGTGGTGGGCGGCAGAGGCCTCCACGCGCTTGCGCAGGTGCGGCGGTATGAACTCGGCGAGCTGAATCTCGTTGTTCAACAGGGCTGTCACTCTCTGCTCGGTTTCGCGCATCACCCGGTAGACGACTTCATCCGGGGCGCGCGGGTTTTTCTTCGCCTCGGGATGGTCCGGCCGCTTCGCAATCACCAACCGCTGGCCCGGGATCAGCTCTTTGAGCCGGTAGGGTCCTCCGCCCATCATGTGCTCCCGGTCCGCCTTGTCGCGGCCGTACTTGTCATAGGCGGCTTTGCTGGTCACGATCAGACGATCGCAGACGAAGGACAGGAGCGGAGCCGTGGGCTTGCGGGTGATGAAGGCAACAGTGTATTTGTCGATCACCTTCCCTTCTTTGATGGGCGCTGCAACCGATGCTTTCTGTTTGCTCTGAGGGTCGCTGAGGACGCGGTTGAGCGAGTGCACTACGTCGACTGCCGTCACCGGAGAGCCGTCGTTGAATTTGTAGCGCTCGTCCAGATAGAAAAGCCACGTGTTGGAATCCTTGACCTCCCAGCGCTTTGCGAGCCGGCCCTCGAATTCTCCTTTGTCATATTCATAGGTGCAGAAGGGTCCGGTGACTTCGCTCCAGATCCCATATAACAAGGACACGCTGTCCCCATAGGGATTACGGGTTTCCATAGTCTCCGTCACCCCGACCGCTACCCGAGTCTGCGCTCCCACCCCGTATGAGCTGCCCGCGACAAGGAAAAACCCCGCCGCAGCGATGACAATGCTTCCAAACTTTGGTCGCCTCATGATCACCTCCAAAGGTTAGAGTATTTCGGATGCACGCGAGGGACAAAGACACGAGCGATGCGGTATTTCTATGCTGACTTTCTCGTTGTTGTCAAGGCCGGTCTCCCCTCTCACTCTCTTTTCAGCCGCCGTGCAACGAGTTATAAGAAGGACTTTATTGATTGCCGGTTGACGAAGGGGAGCGCAACGATTCGGGT
Source organism: Deltaproteobacteria bacterium (assembly GCA_016183075.1). Lineage (GTDB taxonomy): Bacteria > Desulfobacterota > Binatia > UBA9968 > UBA9968 > 2-12-FULL-57-22. The sequence continues at coordinate 1,863 of JACPFH010000579.1, forward strand.
TTTTCGCTCGCTACGGAATAGAAATTACCTCCTGTTCTGGTCCTGTGATCTGCTCGCCTCGGTCGGTCACTTCATTCGGGAGGTCGCCCTTTATTGGATTGCCTACGAGATTACCGGCTCGGCGATGGCGTTGGGCGTTCTGGGCCTGTGCGAAGCGGCGCCGCGCCTTGTCCTGGGGGCCTTGGCCGGCGCCTTGGTTGATCGACACGATCGACTCCGCCTCTTGGTGCTGACGCAGTTTGCCTCCGCGCTCCCGGTTTTTGCCTTTCTCGCGCTCTATCTGAACGGCGTTCTCGAGTTTTGGCATCTTCTGGCTTTGGAAGTAGTTTTCGGCGCGATCCGCAGCATCAACCCTTCGGCGTCCCAATCGCTGCTGCGGGATCTCGTTTCGTCGGACGATCTCATGAACGCGGTAGCTCTCTACACGTTGGGATTCAACCTTGCCCGCGTTCTTGGCCCCTCGCTCGGCGGCGTCTCGGTCCTTTGGATCGGCGTTGGAGGCTGCTTCTTCGGCTACGGGGTGAGTCTCGTTCTCTCGGGGTTGGGCATTCTGTTCATCAGGCTTCCGCGATTCCAAGCCGGCACGGGCGAGCGCAACTTGCTCCGCGAGATCCGAGAAGGGGTGCGTTACAGTTGGGGCGCGCCGGTGATTCTGGCGAGCATCGGGGCCGGGTACGTGCTCAGCGTGTTTGTCGGCACCTACCAGCGATTCCTTCCCGTCTTTGCCAAGGAGGTCTTGGACGTGGGGCCGGACGGATTGGGTATGCTGATGGCCGCGCCCGGCCTGGGAGCGATCGTCTCCGTGATGTTTTTGGCAACCATTGGCGAAAAATGGAGAAGGGAATTCCTGCTCTGGGCAACGGCCACCGTGACCCCGTTGTTCTTGATCCTCTTTTGCGTGTCCCGAAACTTCTTCTTGTCGGTCGGCCTTCTGGCTTTGGTCGGCGGCGGCCAGATCTCTTTTCGCACTATCAGTCGGGTGATCATTCAAATCGAGGTGCCGCATTCCCTCCTGGGCCGGGTGATGAGCATTTTTAATCTGGATCAAGGGATGCGCTCGGTCGGTTCCCTCGTTATCGGCGCCTTCGCTACTCTATTTGGCGCTGCGCTCGGCCTTGGCCTCACTTCGCTGATGTCTCTGGCGGCTACGACCGCGCTTTTCTACCGGCTGATGGGATCCCGCCCGCGTGCCAGAGCCTAAAAGGATTTCCGGGCCTGGTTTGTCTGGGGAATCGATGCCGTGACGCGGCACTTTTCCGGTCGGTTGACAGTTCCTGTAAACTATTTCTGCGCTGTGGGTATCTTTATAGGTACAGGTGACGAAATTGGCGTGGCATAGGAATTGCTAAATCCAAAGACTGGAGAGAAGCCGCTAAGATCCGGAGGAAGCCCAGAATGTCCATATATGACTTAGGATTCGTCAATTTGGCCATTCCCGCGTGGCAAATGGTTTTGTATATTGGAATGGTGAGCTTCTTCATGATCGGCCGAAGAGCGAACTACTGTTTCCTTACGACCTATCTGTTCGGCCTCTACTGGGGGTATTACCTCTTCGGTCAGGATTTGCTCACGGCTGCCAAAGGGAACGCGGCTGTTGAGACGGCTTACATCACCTTTGGGCTTGCGCTGGCCGCTTTGTCACTCATGGCGCTTTTTTACGAGGAGAAGTAAGAAGCCGCTCTGCCCCTCCTCGATCGCTCCCACACCAGACCGTCCTTATTTATTTTTTTCGGGTACGCTCGCCACGGTTTCCTTCGACTCTACATGAGTCACCTTCGGCCAGCCGCGGTTCCTTGACAGAAACCACTGCATACAGTAGGTGAAGGAAGGATCGCTCGCCTTTCCCTGTACGGCCGTAGATGAGCGCCTGGGCCGGAGCACGAGCATCCTCCATCGGATTTGAGACGATAACCATGGCGGAAAGGATACGCCTTACCAGTCTATCGCACGGCGCAGGTTGAGCCTGTAAGATCGGCCCGGCCGATCTGGCTCAGGTTCTGAGCCGGTTGCCAAAACTAAACGATCCCAACCTTTTGGTGGGGATCGAAACCGGAGACGATGCCGCGGTGTATCGTCTTGGGCCGGACCTCGCCTTGATCCAGACCGTCGACTACTTCACTCCGATCGTCGATGATCCTTACAGCTTCGGAGCCATCGCCGCCGCGCTCAACATCGTGGGCTTCCCGATTGGGAAACTGTCCACGGATATCCTGGGCGAGATTCTGCGCGGCGGCGCCGAAAAAGCCATGGAAGCGGGCGTTCTCATCGTTGGGGGCCATTCGATCGACGATAACGAGCCCAAATACGGCCTTGCCGTCACGGGCGTGATTCACCCCGATCTCGTCACTACCAACAAGCGGGCGCAGGTTGGCGACGATCTGATTCTCACGAAGCCCCTGGGGATGGGGATCATCTCCACTGCAATCAAAAGGGAGAAAGCTCCGGCCTCGCTCGTCCAGAAAGCCGTCGACGTTATGAGCACCCTCAATCGCGGGGCCGCCGAGGCCATGGCGGAAGTGGCCGTTCACGCCTGCACGGATATCACCGGGTTCGGCCTGCTCGGCCATCTGTACGGGATGACCAGGGCGAGCGGTGTGGGCGCGAGAATTAAGTTATCCAATCTGCCGATTTTGTCGGAGGTCTGGAACCTGGCCAAAGAAGGCTGTATCCCGGGTGGCACGAGAAGGAATTACGACTACCTGTCCGAGAAAGAGGCGGTGATCTGGGATGCCTCCATCGATGAGACGACGCGTCTTGTGGTCTCGGACGCGCAGACCTCGGGGGGCCTTCTGATCTCTGTTGCCAAGGAAAATTCGCGGGCGCTCCTTTCTCTCCTCGAAGCGAAAAAGACTCCCGCAGCGGCGCTCATCGGCGAGATTGTCGAAGACGCAGCCGGACGCATCCGCGTGGAGCTATAGCCTTCGGTCCAGGCTGCGGTACTGAATCGCTTCGGAGACGTGGGCGGGCTGGATCTCTCCCGAGCCCTCCAGGTCGGCTATCGTGCGGCTCACCTTTAGAATACGGCTGTAGGCGCGGGCGCTTAAGCCCAGCTTGTTAATCGCTATCTCCAAAAGTTTGTCCGCCTCCGCCTTGACCACGCAATAGCGCTTGATGTCCTTGGTTCCCATCTGGGCGTTGGCGTAGATGTTTTTGTTCTCGAAGCGCTTTAGCTGGGTTGCGCGCGCTCGATTGACTCTGTGCCGGATGACCGTGGAAGGTTCCCCGGCATCGCGGCTGGCGAGATCCTGGTAGCGCACCGCCGGCACTTCGACTTGAATGTCGATGCGATCGAGCAGCGGGCCGGACACCCTCGAGCGGTATCGTTGAATCTGCAGCGGCGTGCAGCCGCATTCTTTGTGCGGATCGGTAAAGAAGCCGCAGGGACAAGGGTTCATCGCCGCCACCAGCATAAAGCTCGCCGGGTAACTGATAGAGCCTACGGCGCGGGAGACGGTCATGGTCCCGTCCTCGAGAGGCTGGCGGAGAACCTCGAGCACGTTGCGCTTGAACTCAGGTAGCTCGTCGAGGAAGAGGACGCCGTTGTGGGCGAGCGAAACCTCCCCGGGCCTGGGCACGGTTCCCCCTCCCACCAGGCCGGCATCCGAGATCGTGTGATGTGGCGAGCGGAAGGGGCGCGTAGCGACAATCGGCCTGCCATCCAGAAGCCCCGTGACGCTATGGATTTTTGTGCTTTCCAACGCTTCGGAAAGGCTGAGATCGGGCAGAATCGTGGGCAGCCGCTTCGCCAGCATGGTCTTTCCCGAACCCGGCGGTCCGACGAGAAGGACATTGTGCCCCCCGGCGGCGGCCACCTCCAGCGCTCGCTTGACGTGCTGTTGCCCTTTAACGTCGCTGAAGTCTGAATCGTACTGGCAGTGCTGGTTGAATAGTTCCTGTAGGTCTACGCGCGTAGGCTCGCAGGTGCGATCGCCGTTCAGAAGCTCCACCACCTGGGAAAGGCTCTTCACCCCGAGGACCTCGACTTCTGGCACGACCGCGGCCTCCGGACCGTTGATCTCCGGAAGGATTAGCCCCTTGAGACCCTCTCTTTTGACCGCGACAGCGATGGGCAGAGCGCCTCGAATGGACTTGACTTCACCGTCCAGCGAAAGCTCGCCTACCAGCAGGTAAGCCTTAAGGTGCTCGGCTCGTACCAATCCTTCGGCAGCCAGGATCCCGATGGCCATAGGAAGATCGTAGGCGGAGCCTTCTTTTCTGAGATCCGCCGGGGCAAGATTGATTGTGATCTTCTTTGTGGGGAAGGTATAGCCGCAGTTCTTAATGGCCGCTCGGATCCGGTCTTTGCCTTCTCTCACTGCTCCTTCAGCCAGGCCCACGGTTGCGAGCTGAGGCAACCCCGAGGCGAGATCGATCTCTACCTGGACCTTAAGAGCGTCGATCCCGTACAGGGCAGCGCTGTTCACTTTGGCGAGCATAGGCTCGATGCCCTCGCGGAGGCGGCGCGGCAGACGGCCCCGCTTCCGCAAGCGAATTGAAAAGCCTTAGAGACGGACCTTTATTAGCAGAGACCGCAACCCAAGACAACCAGCCGTACTACCCAGGCGATGGAGACGGACCACGACATAAAAGGTCGATGCCGTTTCGTGCCACCTGCGGCACAAGTTGACATTTTCTTGAGTTGGCGAATTCACGGGTGATCACCTGATTTTTAGAAGAAAAAGACCCGATGGGGGTTATCACGGGGCTCGGCTTGCAGTCTGGAAGCTCGACAAATCAGACAGACGGAAAAAGTTCCAGTTTTGTAGACTCTCTCATGGCATAGGAATTGCGAGCACCCGCTGGAGCGGAGCGAGGTGATGCAAAGCACGTCTACGGCGAACATCCTCCTAGTTGACGACGACTGGAAGACTCTCATGGCCATGGAGGCGCTCCTGGCCGGACCCGGCCGCGCGATCGTCAAGGCTCAATCTGGCCAGCAGGCCCTGCGGTGCTTGCTGCAGGAGGACTTCGCCCTCATCCTGCTCGACGTGCGCATGCCGGGGATGGACGGATTTGAGACGGCGGCGCTGATCCGCCAGCGTGAGCGGTCGCGGTATACCCCTATTATCTTTCTCTCCGCCGTGGATACCCTCGATTCCGACGTGCTCCGAGGGGTCTCCAGCGGCGCGGTGGATTATCTTTTCAAGCCTGTCGTTCCTGAAGTCTTGAAGACCAAGGTCGGGGTTTTTGTCGATCTCTTCCACATGAACGAGCAACTGAAGCAGCAAGCCGTTCGCCAAACCGAGGAGAGGTTTCGGCTGCTGGTGGAGAGCTTGCAGGATTACGCCATCTTTATGATAGACCCCGAGGGCCGCGTCACATCGTGGAACACCGGGGCCGAACGGATCCAAGGCTTCCGGTACGAGGAGATCATCGGGCAGTCCTTCGCGTGCTTCTACACGATTGAGGACCAGGCGGAAGGCCATCCCGCCTGCGCTCTGCGCGAGGCCGCCGCCGAGAGTCGCTATGAGGAAGATGGCTGGCGCGTCCGCAAGGACGGCTCCCGGTTCTGGGCCAATGCCGTCATCACTGCGCTCCGGGACGAGCAATGCCACCTCATTGGTTTTTCTCAAGTCACCCGCGATCTGACCGAGCGCAAGCGGGTGGAAGAACAAGTCCTCTCGGCGCTGAAGGAGAAAGAGGTGCTTTTGAAGGAGATTCATCATCGAGTCAAAAACAATTTGCAGGTCATCTCCAGCATGCTCAGCCTGCAGGAGCGATCTACCAAAGACCGGCAGGCCGTTGACGTGCTCCGGGAGAGTCAAAATAGAATCAGGTCCATCGCGCTCATCCATGAGAAGTTGTATCAGTCCAAAGACCTGGCGAGGGTTGATTTCGCCGAGTACGTCCGCCAGCTCGCGAACAGCTTGCTTCGGAGTTACCGGGCACACCCGGATCGCGTCACGCTCAGCATCCGTGTCGCAGATGTCTTCCTCGACATTGACAGGGCCATCCCCTGCGGTTTGATCCTTAACGAGCTGGTCTCTAACTCTCTGAAGCACGCCTTTCCCGAAGGCAAAATAGGAGAAATCCGCATCGACCTTTCACGGCACGACGGTGATCATTTGATGCTTGTCGTGGCCGATAACGGCGTCGGCCTACCGGGAAAAGCGGATATCCATAGTACAGCAACGCTGGGTTTGCAGTTGGTCGAGACGCTGACCGAACAGTTAGGTGGGAGCATGGAGCTTATCCCGGAAGGCGGAACGGAAGTTAGGATTGCCTTCGCGGCTCACCACTGAAAGAAGGAGGTAGCATCAATGTCGAGCGCTCGGCTCCTCGTCGTCGAAGACGAGAGAATCGTGGCCAAGGACATCCAGAGCCGGCTCAGGGGCCTGGGATACTGCGTTCCTGCGCTGGCTTCCTCAGGCGCGGAGGCGATCCGAAAGGCGGCGGAGATGCGCCCCGATCTGGCGCTGATGGATATCGTGCTGAAGGGAGAAATGGACGGTGTCGAGGCGGCCGCTTACCTGCGTGAGCATCTGGGCATTCCGGTCGTCTATCTCACCGCGCACGGGGATGACGTCGCTCTGGAGCGAGCCAAAGCGACGCAGCCTTTCGGATACATCCTCAAACCGTTCGATGAGCGGGAGCTTCACAGCACGATCAAAATGGCCCTATACAAGAGCAGGATAGAAAAAGAGTTGCAGGAAAGCGGAGAACGGCTACTGGGGACGCTGAGAAGCATCGGCGACGCGGTCGTGGCCACCGATGCCGCGGGTTGCGTGCTGTTCATGAACCCCGTCGCCGAGTGTTTGACCGGATGGAAACAGGAAGAGGCTTTTGCCAAGGACGTCGTTACGCTTCTCCAATGGGTGAACGGCAAGAGCGGAGAATCAATGGAAAACCCGGTGATCACCGCCCTCCGTGAAGGGAGGAGTATCCCGCTAGGGGATCTCTCGACATTTGTGGCACGGGATGGAACCCGTATTCCGACCGAGGGCTGCGCCTCTGCGATCCGCGGCGCCAAGGGAGAAGAAATGGGCATCGTTCTTGTTTTTCGCGACGCCAGGGAGCGCCGGCAGGCGCAGGAAGAGCTTGAGCGGGCCAACCGCTCGAAGTCGGAATTGTTAGACGTCCTCTCCCACGACCTGAAAACGCCGCTGAACGTTATCGCGGGCTATGCGAGTATGATCCGCGAGAACCACCTCAAAGACTGGGATCAAGCGCTGGGGAAGATTATCCAGCATGCCCATCATCTCGCCCTGATGATTGATGGTCTCCTGGAAATCTCCCGGGTGGAGGCCGGAGCGACCGAGGTAGTGAAGCAGGAAACCCGCCTGGGGCTCTTTTTTGACGAACTCCGGTCGCTTTACGATTTCTCGTTGGCAAAAAAAGTCGTGCTCGTTTGGGACTGTCCTTCCTATCTCCCGACCGTGATGATCGACAGGATCAGGCTGAGGCAGGTGATGCAGAATCTGATCAATAACGCGATCAAATTCACGGCGAAGGGAAAGGTCTCCGTACGCGTTCGGTGCGCGCCCTTGCTGAGGTTGTTGGAAGTTAAGGTGACCGACACCGGGGTCGGCATCCCGCGCGAAAAAATCCCTCTGATCTTCGAAAGGTTTCGCCAGGTGGAGAGCACGGAGCAGACCAAAGTGCGTGATGGCGCGGGTCTCGGCCTTTACATCGTGGAATCCTTTACCCGGATGCTGGGGGGCGAGATCGAGGTCGAGAGCACGCCCGGGAAGGGCTCCACGTTCACGGTGATTTTGCCCTACGACCTGTGATGGCCCTCTCTTTTCCTTGACTCTTTGGGCTGACTTACACACATGTATTGAACCGGGGCGGAAAGGGAGTCCGATGGACGGACTGGCCAGCGCTCTGCCTCATGGGCGGCCGCAACGGAATTCGGCTGGTCAGCCATATTGGGATTAGGCCGACCATACGGTCGGCCTTTTGCAGCTATTGGCAAGGTTGAAATTTCTTGACAAGTTCCCTGAAAGGCAGGAGAATTCGCCCCGTCA
>JACPFH010000580.1:0-4107 GCA_016183075.1 Deltaproteobacteria bacterium
ACCCGACCGGCAACGTCCTCTTCCCGGTAGTTGATCGTATAATCAGCGCCTGCCGCTCTGGCATGAGCAGCCTTTTTTTCGGAGCTGACCGTGGCGATCACGCTGGCCCCGCCCCACTTTGCGAACTGTACCGCATAGTGCCCGACGCAGCCCGCTCCGCCTGTGACCAGGACGGTTTTTCCGCGTACCGGACCGTCGACGAAGACGCAGCGGTGAGCAGTCATTCCCGGAATGCCCAGGCAGGCGCCCTCGGCAAAACTCACGGAATCCGGCAGATGCACGGCTTGTTGCGACGGCACCACGACATACTGCGCCGCGGTCCCGAAGGGTCTCTGCCAGCGCGCGTTGTACGTCCACACTCTCTCTCCAACACGGCGCTCGTCCACACCGGCACCGGCCTGATCGATGATCCCGGCGCCATCGCTGTGAGGGATGATGCGGGGAAAGGACATGCCTTCGGTGGCGCCGCTTCGCCGCTTGGTATCGGAAGGATTTACGCCGGAGGTGTACTGGCGCACCCGGACCTCTCCCGGTCCTACCCCTGGCTCCGGCATTTCGCCGGCTTGAAGCACCTCCCTTGCAGGGCCGACCTTTTCGTACCATGCCGCAAGCATGAGATTCTCCCTAATCTTGAAAGCTCCTGATTAGTGCCGAAAATGCCGCATGCCGGTAAAGATCATCGCCATGCCGTGCTCGTTGGCCGCGGCAATAACCTCATTATCCTTGATCGAGCCGCCGGGTTGAATAACCGCTCTGGCGCCCGCCTTCGCCGCCTCATCAACACCGTCGCGAAAGGGATAGAAAGCATCCGAGGCCACCACGGACCCTCTGAGGTCGAGGCCATGGGTCTGAGCGCGCATCACCGCAAGTTTGGCCGAATCGACCCGGCTCATCTGCCCGGCTCCCACGCCCAAGACCTGATCGCGCGAGGCAAAGACGATCGCGTTCGATTTCACGTGCCGGCAGATCCGCCAGGCGAAGTCCAGAGCCTCGTATTCCTCCTCGGTCGGCTTGCGCTCCGTAACCACCTTGCACGATTTCACGTCAATCGCGCCCCTATCCCAATCCTGAATCAAAAGCCCGCCTCTGACGCGCCGAAAATCATAGCCGCCGTTTTCCTTCTCCCCCATATCGACTTCGAGGAGCCGGATGTTGAGTAGCCGCTTGGCCGAAGAGAGAATCGCGCGCGCTTCGGGCGTAAAACCCGGCGCGATCACGATCTCCAGGAAAATCTCCTTCAGCTCCTCGGCGGTCTCTCCGTCAAGAGTCCGGTTAAACCCGATTACTCCGCCAAAGATCGAGACCGGGTCCGAAGCGCGCGCCTTGCGAAAGGCGTCCGCGAGGGAGCGATTCGAAAGGGCAACGCCGCAGGGGTTATTGTGCTTGATAGCGACAGCCGCCGTGGCGGAAAACTCCAACACCAGACGCAACGCGGCGTCGGCGTCGAGAATATTGTTGAAGGAAAGCTCCTTGCCTTGGAACTGCCTGGCTCGGGCTATCGACGGCCCGTGACCGTCTTCGCTCGCGTAGAAGGCCGCGCGCTGGTGCGGGTTCTCGCCGTAGCGCAGATCTTGGAGCTTCGTAAACTGAAAATTCGCCGTCTGTCCCAGGGGCGTGGGCCTGCGCTCCGCATCCAGGGAGTCGAGATAGTTCGAGATCGCCCCGTCGTAGTGCGCCGTATGGCGGAAGGCCTTGCATGCCAGACGAAACCGCGTTTGCTCGGACAGCTCGCCGCCTCCGTCCCGAAGCTCCGCCTGGATCGGCCCGTAATCGTCCGGATCCACAACCACGGCCACATGGAGATGATTTTTCGCCGCCGCGCGGACCATCGTCGGGCCACCGATGTCGATTTGCTCTATGACCTCGGAAAACGACGCCCCGCGCGCCACGGTCGCTTCAAACGGGTAAAGATTGACGATCACGAGGTCGACGGGAACGATGCCATGCGTTTTCATCTGCGCGACATGGTCCGGGTGATCGCGCAAGGCGAGAATCCCGCCATGGATTTTCGGATGAAGCGTCTTTACCCGCCCGTCCATCATTTCGGGAAAACCGGTAATCTCCGAGACGTCCTTGATGGCGACGCCGTTTTGCCTGAGTAGCGCCGCCGTACCGCCGGTGGAGACGATTTCGGTCCCGAGCCGTGACAGCTCGCGGGCAAACTCGACGATCCCCTTCTTGTCATAAACGCTGACCAAAGCCCTGCCAATCTTAGCCACGCTTTTTCTCCTCTCCTTCAGAACGATAATGCCTGCGAGGAACCCTCGGGCCAATGGAAGTAAAAATCTCGTAAGAAATTGTTTCCGCCCAGCGCGCCATCTCATCGGCGCTGATGCTCGCCTGCCCTTGGGCCCCCAGTAACACGACCTCGTCTCCCTGCGCCACGCCGCTCGCGCCGGTGACATCGGCCATCGTGAGATCCATGCACACGCGGCCCACGATAGGCGCCCTGCGGCCTCGGATCAATACCTCCCCGCGGTTGGAGAGCAGCCGGTGGTAGCCATCGGCGTAGCCCACGGGCAGCGTGGCGATGAGACTCTCCCGTCGCGTCACAAAGGTCCGCCCGTAACTGATGCTCGAGCCCTTGGGAACCTTCTTAAGCTGAAGCACTCGGGTTTTCCAAGTTAGCACCGGCTTCAAGGTTACTTGAGAGGCCATGTCCGGCGAAGGGTAAGCGCCGTAGAGCATCAAACCCGGCCGGACCATTGTGAAATGCGCGCTCGGGAGGGCGATGACCGCGGCGCTGTTCGCCACATGAACCAGAGGCGGGTCGTATCCCGCGCTGCGAAGGCGTTTGAGCACGCGCCGGAAGGCTTGTAGTTGTCCCTGCGTGTAATTTCCTTCCGCGCTTTCGGCGTGCGAGAAATGGGAAAAGATCCCTTCGAGCCGGAGGGCTTTAAGCGGACCCAGTTCGGGGAGCCAGGAGTCGACATCCGCTGCGCGCAACCCGATTCGCCCCATGCCGGTGTCCACCTTCAAGTGAAAACTGAGCGTCACACCGCGCCTTCGGGCTTCCAGTTCCAGCCGCCGAAGCGTTTCAGTCTCACAAATCGCCGGAGTCAAGCGATGCTCGATGAACTCGTCGAGTTGTTCCGGATAGGCGCCGGCGAGCACCAAAATCGGGGCGTCGACCCCGCCCGCGCGCAACTCAATACCCTCTTCCAACGTTGCGACTCCGAAACTCTCCGACCCGGCATCCGCCAAAGCCCTGGCAACGCTCACGGCACCGTGGCCATAGGCATTCGCTTTAACGACGGAAAGAACTTTGACGCCGGGCCCGATCCGTTCTCTTACCTGCCGGAAGTTCCAACACAAAGCAGCCAGATCGATGGTGCAAACGGTGGGGCGGCCTTTAGCGAACAGGGTCATTAAAAGGAGGAGGGAGATCTGATCCTTCCCTCATGCGTTTAGCAGATCCATCGCTGCTTGTAAAGAAAATCGGCGGTGAAATGTGATCTCAAGAAATCTTCGCGCCCGGGGTCACCGGTTTTTCCGTCGTCAAGATCACGATGCGGTCGCCGTCGCTCGCGGCAAGCAGCATGCCTTGACTTTCCATGCCCCGAAGCTTGGCGGTCTCCAGGTTTGCTATAACCGCGATCTGCCTCCCCACGAGAGTCGCGGGATCATATTGGCCGCGGATTCCGGCGACGATCTGGCGCTCCTCCTCGCCCAGGTCCACGCGTAGAACCAGAAGCTTATCCGCGTTGGGATGGGCCGCCGCGCTTTTCACTGTGCCAATCCGAAGGTCCATTTTTCTGAACTCATCAATCGTAATCATCGTGGGTTTTCCCTTCTCAGCGGGTTTCTTCGATCGAAGATAGCAAAACCAGCGCAGCAAAAAAAGATCGCGTAGCTCCCTTGACAACAGATGAAAAAAGGGATACTAACGATAATAATTATCAATAACAAAAGGAGGGAAATTTTATGGCAAAGGGTTTAAAGGGGTCAAAGAGCGAAGGAAATCTGAAAGCCGCCTTCGCCGGTGAATCCCAGGCAAACCGGCGCTACCTGTATTTCGCCCGTGTAGCGGATATCGAAGGTTATCCGGATGTCGGTGGGCTCTTCCGGGATACTTCCGAGGCGGAGACCGGACATGCATTCGGCCAT
>JACPFH010000580.1:4121-5834 GCA_016183075.1 Deltaproteobacteria bacterium
ATCCGGTGACGGGTGTGCCGGTCGGCACTACGGAGAATAACCTGAAGTCCGCCGTTGAAGGGGAAACCTACGAGTACACCGAAATGTACCCGGGCATGGCGAAGACCGCGCGCGAAGAAGGTTTTCAGGAATTATCCTTATGGTTTGAGACTCTCGCGAAAGCGGAGAAGTCTCATGCCGGGCGCTTCACCAAGGGCCTGGATAGAATCGCCGGCAAAGAGCCGGCGGAGGCCGCGAGCTAATCGCGCTTGAGCTTATACGTGTTAGGGCCGGGATTTCCCGGCCCTAACAGGGGTGGCATATCCATGGCATTGGGAATCGATAACAAAGACTTTTGGGATACGCCAAAGGTCGAAGCCGAGTTCAAGCGGGTTTTCGACATCTGTAACGGGTGCCGCCGCTGCTACAATCTCTGCCCGTCCTTCAACGATATGTTCGCCCGGCTGGATTCCGAGCCGGTCGACGGCGATGCGGAGAAACTCGGCGCCACAGACTTCCGCAGCGTCACCGATCTCTGCTACCAGTGCAAGCTTTGCTTCAATCACTGTCCGTACACTCCGCCGCATCGCTGGGAGATCGATTTCCCGCGTCTGATGCTGCGCGCCAAGGCCACGCAGGTCAAACGGGAAGGGATTCCGCTTCACGACCGCATGCTCGGAAAAGTCGACCTGATGGGGCGAATCGGAACCTACTCCGCGCCCCTTTCAAACTGGGCAATCCGAAACCCCGTCGGCCGCTGGTTACTGGAGAAGCTTTGCGGCATCCACCGCAACCGGCTCCTTCCGGAGTACGCGTCGGAGACCTTTCGTCGCTGGTTCGACAGACGGCCACGGGCGCAACTTTCCGGGGGCGATAGAAAAGCGGTCCTGTTTTATACCTGTAACGTCAACTTCAATGACCCGGCGGTAGGCAAGGCCTGCGTCCGCGTCCTGGAGAAAAACCGCGTTCACGTGCAGTGTCCGGAGCAGCGTTGCTGCGGCATGCCGTTTCTCGACGGCGGGGATATCGAAGCTACGCGAGCGAGCGCCCGGGCAAACATCGAGTCGCTCTATTCCTGGGTACGAGAGGGCTACGACGTGGTAATCCCAGGGCCCACTTGCAGCTACATGCTCAAGCGGGAGTATCCAACGTTGGTCGACGGCGAAAAGGTCCGAGCGGTTGCGGCCCGGACCTACGACATCTGCGAATACTTGATGGGCCTCCACCGCGACGGCAAGCTCGACACCGGCTTCGTTCGGGGCGTAGGGCAGGTCGCGTACCAGATTCCGTGTCACTTGAGAGCCCAAAATATCGGCTACAAATCCCGCGACCTTATGGAGCTTGTCCCGAATACCACGGTGCGCCTGATCGAAAAGTGCTCGGCCATCGATGGTACGTGGGGTCTGAAGGAGAAATACTACGATTTATCCCGCAAGGTCGCGGAGCCGCTCGTGCGCGAGATCAGGGAAAGCCGAGCCGATTTTACCGCATCGGACTGCCCCCTAGCAGGGTTGCAGATTCAGGAGGGCAGCGGGAAGCGAACGCTTCACCCCGTGCAAGTCGTGGCGATCGCCTACGGCTTAGAGGAGGAACGCGGACGATGAAAAAAGTGACACTGGAAGATATCAAAGGTCTTGCGGCCTATGAGAAGGTTCGCGAAGACTTCCGCCGGCATATCATTGAGCTGAAGAAAAACCGGCGTCTCGCTGTCGGGGACAAGGTTTCGCTCCTGTT
>JACPFH010000572.1 GCA_016183075.1 Deltaproteobacteria bacterium
AAAAAAGTCTTGCCGGCGCGCGATGTACCCAGGAGCTGGGATGATCTTGCAGACCCCAGATGGAAAGGGGGCAAGATCGGCGTGTCGGTGGCAACCCATCACTTCGCCCGGTTGAGCGTCGGATTGTGGGGCGTGGAGAAAGGGAACAAGTACGTGGAGGCCGTAGCGAAACTGGGACCAAACCTGGGCAGCCTGGGACAGCTCTACACCCGGCTTCAGATCGGCGAGATCCTCGTAGCGGCCACGCTGCTCAACGGCCTCGTCTACGACGCGGAAAGGAGGGGAGCGCCGATCGTCTTTGCCGACAAGGTGGAGCCGGTGATCGCGCCCGCTTATCACGCCGGCGTGCCGAAGGGCGCCGCGCACCCCAACGCAGGGCACCTCCTCGCCGTCTTTCTCACCACTGCCGAAGGACAGGAGTTGATGGAAAAATACACCGGCTATACGTCGGCTCTTGTGCCGGGAACGAGAGCGAACAAGTACGTGCAGGGCAGAAAAGTGCTGTATATGGGGGATGACCAGGCGGAGATCATAGATAAGCTGGCGGACGACTACACCAAAGTCCTAGGTTTCAAGACGAAATAACCATCTTTCCAACCGTTGCCAAAGGGGGCATTCAACCTTGATTCAAATCAGCGGGCTGAAAAAGTATTTTAGGACCCGAGACGGCCGCGTTGAGGCTTTGCGGGGAATCGACCTGGAAGTGGCCGAGGGGGAGTTTTGCGTGCTTCTCGGTCCCAGCGGCTGCGGGAAGACCACCACTCTGCGCTGTGTTGCAGGTCTGGAAAGAGCCGACGCCGGTGAGATCCGGATCTCCGGCGCGGTGGTCAGCTCTTCGGCCAGGGGGGTTCAAGTTCCCGCGGAGAAAAGAGACATCGGGATGGTTTTCCAATCCTACGCTATATGGCCCCACATGAATGTTTTTCAGAACGTGGCGTTCCCCTTGATCCGGGGCCGGAGACAAGTTCCTCGACGCCTCGTGGCGGAGAAGGTGCGCCGGGCGCTCAGTCTGGTCCAGCTCGAACACATGGAAAGCCGCCCCGCCACCGACCTGAGCGGCGGCCAGCAGCAGCGGGTCGCCATGGCGAGAGCGGTCGTGACCGAGCCGCAGATCCTGCTCATGGATGAACCTCTGAGCAATTTAGACGCTCGCCTGAGGGAGCAGATGCGGCTCGAGTTAAAAAAGATCACCAGCTCGGTTGGCGTCACAACCCTGTACGTGACCCACGATCAGGCCGAGGCCTTGAGCCTGGGAGATAAAGTATGCGTCATGCACGAAGGTGAGATCTTGCAAATCGGCACGCCGCGGGAGGTCTACGCTCGACCCGACAATCTATTCGTGGCGCAGTTCGTCGGCGAGATGAATTTTGTTCCGGGCCGGGTAACGGGCGCGGGGCAAGTGGACAGTCCCTTGGGACAGGTCAGATGTCACGTGCCGCCGCGGTGTGAACCGGGAAGCGAGCTTACGCTGGCCATCCGGCCCGAGCGACTCACTCTGAAGCACGAGTTGAATGACGGCTCCGACGGCGTGAAAGGCACCGTGATAAGCAAAAACTACGTGGGAGATGCGGCCCTGTTCGAGGTTCAGGTGCGCGACGTAATCCTGAGGATCAAGCTTCCGGGTGACTCGGACTTTGCCATCGGCAATCAGGTGGCCGTCGTTGTTCCTGCGGATCATTGGCGTGTGTACACAGGGTCTTGAAAAACCCAGCCCTCTTCCCTTTGGTGCCGGGCCAACCGGATGGGACAAGACAGGCTTTCTTCTCTCCAAGCAGGCCGGGGAATCGGAGAAGGAGATCGAGCGGATTTTCAAGACCGTGAAATAGCTGCGTGGTCTTTTAGCCATGCCCTTTGAAAAGCATCTTTATCTGATCCTTCATCCCAATGAGGCACTCGTCGCTTCGCAGCTCACCCCGGAGGAGTTCGGCAGGCACTATGCGGTGGGCAGCCCGCGCCACTTCAGCGGCAAAGTGATCTTCGCTGAAGTCGATATTAACTTCCGGCACATGTACCTGGATATCGACGACCTGCTCGCTCAGACCGAGAAAGAGGGCGGCAGGGTTCCCAAGCGCACCAAGTTCATCTCCTCTTACCGTGTCCTGGAGCGCGTCGAGCTCAGCAAACTGAAGGACCTCTACCTGGTTACGGTGGACGGCAAGGTGCTAGGCATCCAAGGGACCCGCGAATACCCCCCGGAGCCCCCCAGCAAGCTCGGCTGTGTCTATCAGGAGATCGCGCCCCTTCACTTGCTGGTGGCCTCCAACCTGGCACCCCCAGAATTCGGAAGGTTTATGACCACCGAGTTCAAGACCAAGGGCGCCCCCATCCTCTTCTTCACCCAGGTCGAGCTCAACGTCGACGATCTGCTCCACTCCAAGAAGTACGACATCGTCTCGCCACTGCCGAATGTGAACCTGGGCCACCTGAAGGAGAGCATCCGAGAACTGATGGACAATCCCGACAAGAAAACCAAGACCATCAGCCTCGATAGCATTCTGCCCCTGCTCTCCTACCGCAATCTCCATACGGGATTCTGGTTCGCGGCCGGCACGGACCTGATCTTCTACCCCCTGCCCTCCGCGGCCGAGATGGAAAGCAAACACGACGTCTGGTGGCGCTCAGCCTGACCGCCGGCTGCAAGCCGATACAGTAGAGCAAGCAAAGAACCTAGGGCTTTCTCACCCTCGTCCCGGCGATCGCGGCTTTTAAAGCGCTCCTGTCCACTTTGGTATCTGCAAGCATCGGGAGCTTTTCCGCAACGACGAGCCGTTCGGGAATCTTATAGGGAGCGATCTGCTTGGAGGCGAGAAAAGAGCCGATCTCCTCCAGCGTCACTCCCTCATTTGGCCGCGGAACAACGTAGACACAAACCCTCTCGCCCATTATCGGGTCGGGCACTCCGACAACAGCCACCTGCTGAACCTTCGGGTGATCCAAGAGGTAATTTTCAATCTCGCTCGGCTCTATATTCTGACCGCCTCGTATTATGGTGTCGCGTTTTCGCCCTACCACAATGACGTTTCCACCCTGACCCCAGCACGCCAGATCGCCGAGCCCCATCCACCCGTCGGAGCGCCATGCCGCTCGCGTAGCCTCGGGGTCCCGATAATAACCAAAAGAGCACGCCGGGCCGCGACCTTCGAGGCCCCCGACCTCTCTCGCGCCGCAGGCCCTCCCCTCCTCATCCACAATACGCACCTCCGTTCCCACCCAAGGTTTTCCAACTGTGAAGTAGCGGGCCTCAGGGGGGTCATCGGGAGAGGTGAAGACAACTCCACCCCAGTCCGCGGCGCCATAGCAATTGAGCACTATTCCACCGAGCTTTTCTTCTATCTCTCGAGCTAAGGTAGATGGCAGAGGCGCCCCCACGCTCAACCAAAAACGGACCGAGGAGAGATTAAAATGATCCAAGTGCGGCTCACGCACCATCATCGCGAACTGCGCGGGAACCCCGCACGCTATCGTCACCTTTTCTTGTTCGATCAATTCGAAGGCAGCCCTGGCCTCAAAGTGCCCGAGCACTACTACTTTGGCCCCTACCTGGGGCGCGGCAAAATAGATCGGGATGTTGGGTCCAGCGGCGGCTGGCGAAAGCGCCGCCAACACATCGTCATGGGTTAATCTCATATTGTTGATGTAGGCGCGTCCGTAGAGGAGCCGGGCGGCCGCCGCATACTCGGCAAATTTGGGAAGGCCCGTGCTGCCGGTCGTTGCATTGACCAGCGAGACTTCCGTAGCCCGGTAGCGGCGTCTCTCAAGAGCAGCGCGGGAGATTTTCTCCTCCCGCGGAAACGAGGCGAGCTCCGCTAAAGAGCGAGCGCCCTGAGGGACCTCTTTCGCCGGCAACAGAACGTGGCGCAACTGAGGCGAGCCTGCTTGTAGCTCTCGGATCATCCCGAAGTAATCAACGTCGCGGTATTGCGCCGGCACGACCACCGCTTGCGCCTTGGTGTAGCCGAGAGTGTACCCCAGCTCTTTTTTACGCCACGTTCGAGGCGCCGGCAGACACAGCACCCCGGCCTTCTCGCACGCGACCCGGATCAGCACCACTTCCAAACAGTTTGGCAGTTGAGCCAAGAGCACCGCGTCACGAGCCACTCCGAGCTTGATCAATCCCAGTGCTACGCGGTCGGTCCAGGTTTTAGATTCAGCCCATGAAAGAGCCCTCTCGCCATCGCTAACCGCCATGCCCTTCGGGTCCCGGTGGGCATTGTGATCCCAGCAGTCAGAGAGGCTGTAGGGCTGCCATACTCCCAGACTCAAGTATTCCCTCGAAAGCTTCTCGGGGGCCGAGTTATCAGGCCGCGGCCGATGGGTTTGTGCCATAAGTCGTAGCGCCTGTGATCGGACGTCCGCGGCCTTCCTCCTCGTCCCCCTCGAGCTTCGACGCGAAAGTGTGGCGGTCAAAGGGGCAGGTAGAAACGGCTGTCATCGATGGGCGAGGAGCGGTTACTTGAGTTGCTTCAAGGAAGCGAAAACATCCTGCCACGGCTGCCCTGCCACGTGGGGCGGTAGCTCCTCCAGGATCCTGATGGTCCAAGGTTGAGGGTGAAGATATCCCGTCTCGGAGCGAATCCAGAGAACGTTGTCGTCGGGACCTTCTCCCGACCGGCGCGCAAGCTCGGCTCGAACCAGTTTGGTATCGTACTTTCGCGGGCCGGGTGACAGGTCTTTTATGAAAAGCGCCTGCCGCCCTTCCGCCAGGTCAGAGATCTTGCGCACAAAAGTCACGTATTCTCGCTTCATGCTTTTCCTCCCAGACCGTAACTCCGCCAGTTTTTTCGGACCTTCTCCTGCACGGATTCGGGATACGTGGTTGCAAAAGAGGCCTTCACAGGGATCGCTTCCTCCGCCCATTCCTCCGGCCATGTCGCGTCGAACACGACGGAGGCCCCGTTTAACTTCCGCCGCTCCTCGGCGCTATAGCACGGGGTTAAAGCGTTGCCGCGCCCTTCATAATGCTGCACGATCATCCCTTTTCCCGGGTGACACTTCGTCGCGAAGGCATGGATCACCTGCGCCATGTCAAACGCGTCCACATCGCGATCCACGACCACCACCTTGGACACCATCACCCGCCGGGCGGTGAAAAAATCCAAAACCTGCTGCGCCACCTGCCGGCCGCCCCTTTCGACGCTGACGACCACAAGATGGGTAACCCCTTCGGGAGGCACGTAAACTTCCTTCACGGGGACGCCGCGCCGCATGAGGCCGCGCTTCATCGCCGTCGCCGCAGTGAGAGAGGCGGCGATCGAGCTATCGTCAGGCGGTATCCCGAGAGTGCTCAACGTCAGGATGGGACGGCGCCTGTGGGCGACGGCGGTAACCTGTACCAACACACCTTCCCCCATCGTGCCGCTGCGGTAACCCGGGTATTCCCCGAAAGGCCCCTCCAGAGCGATCCGATCCGGCAACACTTCCCCCTCAATGACAATCTCGGCATGGGCCGGAACCATGAGGTCGTGGGTTTTGCAGGAGACAAGGCCTACCGCTGCGCCCCTCAGCCCGCCGGCGTACTCAACTTCGCTCTCCCCGGGTTTAAAAGGATCCGTCGCAACCATGTGACAGAGCGGATCGCATCCGATCGCAATCGCGATCGGCATCGCGCGATTGTGGGGTAGAAACTGGTTCTTCATCATAAGAGCGAGTTGACTCGTGGCCTGAGGCCAACCGACGAGCATGTTTCGGGTGTGGGTCATGAAACGGTACATCCCCCAGTTGGTCCATCCTGTCTCGGGGTCCTTGGTGATCACAACATCCCACGTCCCGATATAGCGACCGCCGTCGCCATCGTGCACCATAGGCGCGGGCAACCGGTAGAGGTCGACATCGGGGCCGACCATCACTTCTTCCTGGCACGGCGCCGAGGAAACCGTTGCCTGAGGAATCTTCCGCTCGCGCCGCTCGGTGTAGGCGGCGTAAATCTCGCGGACGGAAGAATTCGGATCAAGATCCAAGGCGATGGCCACCCGCCGCCAGGTTCCCACAGGACCGTTCAGGATCGCATATCCATTCGGATAGTCCTTGATTCTTTCGAATAACAGCGCCGGACCTCCCTGCTCGAAAACCCGCCGGCTGATCGCGCCGACTTCGAGATCCCAATCGACCTCCTGTCCTATGCGCACGAGGTCGCCCGATCTCTCGAGGGCCGAAATAAAATCCCTTAGGTCAGCAAAAGGCATAGGCGTCCTCCCCAATCACGGTTGTCCGCTACAGCAATAAACCACCGAGGGCTCTTATGCAACACGGCCGCATCGGCACAACCTGCCACTCGCTATCGCTTATAGCCGACCACGAGATGGGCCCGATTGGACTCGGGCAGCGCTTCTCCTTCACACTGGAGCGTGACGATGTACGTGCCCGCCTTCGCGATCGCCTCGGATGAAATCATCGCCTCAAGCTCGTCTTTTGAGACGAAACGAGTCGGTAGCGGCTCGCCGTTCAGCATGACGCGGTGAAACGGCCACATCCCTCCTCGGCCTCGTACCTTCAATACGGTGGGGCCGGATCCCTCGGTGAGAAAGAGGGGCGATATTTCGAGGTTCGGCGGCAAGCTCTGGTAGGAATAGAATGATGGAATCGGATTCTTGTATTTTTTAAATCCG
>JACPFH010000062.1 GCA_016183075.1 Deltaproteobacteria bacterium
CACAAGCTTTGTGTTCCTGTTGACGAGGCGTGAGTAGTGCTCCATGTCCAGGAGCCCGTCCTCGGTTATGTCCACGAAGCGGAGCTCAACGCCTTTCTTTCTGAGGAACTGCCAGGGAACGATGTTGGAGTGGTGCTCCATCGCCGAGATGATGATTTCATCGCCCTTCGCGATGAAGGCGCGGCCATAACTGTTGGCCACCAGATTGATGCCCTCGGTGGTGCCGCGCACGAAAATGATCCCACGCGTCCCGGCGGCATTGAGAAAGGTCTTTACCTTCGCGCGCGCGCCTTCATACGCATTCGTTGCCTGCTCGCTCAGGAAGTGAATCCCGCGGTGAACGTTCGAGTTCTCCGCCGTGTAGTAGTCGCGCAAAGCATCGATGACCACCTGCGGCTTCTGCGTCGTCGCCGCGTTATCAAGGTAGACAAGCGCTTTGCCGTGGACCTTGCGCCTCAAGATCGGAAAATCCGCGCGGATTCTGGGCAGGTCCAGCGCGGCTCGCGTTTGTTTCCAAGGCTCCTGGGCCGTGACTTCATGCACCGCTTTCATGATCCCCTTTCCTTCGCCCTGAATTGGTTTCCCAAGCTCGTTCTAACCGTCCGGTCCAGTTGATCCCGGATGGCGGCCACCTTGATCCCGCGAATGATCTCGCTCGCAAACGCGTGGGTCAGTAATTCTCGCGCCTCCTCCAGCCCGATTCCCCGCGCGCGCAGATAGAAGAGCGCATCCTGGTCGAGCTGCCCGATGGTCGAGCCGTGCGTGCATTTGACGTCGTTATTATGGATCTCGAGCTGCGGTTTGGTGTCGATCAACGCCTGCTCGGAGAGCAGCAGGTTCTTGTTGGTTTGCTTGGCGTCGGTCTTGGGCGCGCTCTTGTGCACGTAGATCTTGCCGCTGAACACCCCTCTGGCCTTTCCGTTCAGGATGCCTTTGTAAAGCTCTCGGCTACACCCATGCGGCTTGACGTGGTCGATCCGCGTGTGGCTGTCCACGTGTTGGTCGTCCGCGGCCAGGAACAGGCCGTTGAGCGCGCATTCGACCCCCTCGCCATCCAGCACGGCGTTGACATCGTTGCGCACCAACCCGCCGCCGAGGAGGATCAGATGGGAGACAAAGTTGGCGTTGCGTTCCAGGCGGGCCTGCTGGGTGGCGACATGAAACGCCGCATCGCTTTCCTGAACCAGCTTGTAGTGATCGACCACTGCGCCTTCACCGGCGACGATCTCCGTCACCCCGTTCGTGAAATAAACGGTGTCCGGCGCCCCGAAGTAAGCTTCCACCACCGTGACGGGAACGTGAAGATACGCGCCGTCCACCATAAAAGCCGTATTCAAGGCGACAAAGGCATGGGCCCGGTAATCGGCGTAGCGGGCCAGATGCGGCTTGAGCGAATCCGGAGCGGCGCCGAACGCATCCCTAAGGCTCAACGCCTTGAGCCGCTCCCGCACACCCCGCACGGACGAGAGCTTCGGCGCGTAGTGACCGTTCACGAACACCAGCCTGTCGGGCGGCAAGTCGATTGCGGTTGCTCGCTCCACGGCCGCGATCGCAGCCCCTTCCTCGCTCGGCGGCGGAGCCGGGCGAAACGGAAATTGGAGGATCGGGGATACGCTGGTATACTTCCATTCCTCGTCCTTCGTCGTCGGAAAACCGAGCACAGCGAAGCGCGAGATGGCCTCATGCCGGAGCGGCCGGACCCACGGCGGCCCTGCTCCCCCCTGCTCGGACCGATCGAAGACCGAGAGGTAATGATCCTTTTCCGCCACTGCCTGGTTCATCGCGTCGCTTGCCCCCTACGCACTTGCCTCCGGAGCCGCCTTGCCCCCCTCCTTGACCCAGTCGTATCCTTTCGCTTCCAACTCCTCGGCGAGATCTTTGCCACCCGACTTAACGATGCGCCCGTCATAGAGGACGTGGACGAAATCCGGAACGATGTAATTCAACAACCGCTGATAGTGGGTGATCACGATCATGGCGCGCTCCTCGCTCCTGAGCGCGTTAACCCCCCCGGCCACGATCTTGAGGGCGTCGATGTCGAGGCCCGAATCGGTCTCGTCCAGAATCGCGAGCTTCGGGTCCAGGACCGCCATTTGAAAAATCTCATTGCGCTTCTTCTCGCCGCCGGAAAACCCGTCATTGATCGAGCGGTTGAGCAGCTCTTGATCCATCTCAACCAATTTCATCTTCTCCTTGACCAATGCCAGGAAATCCATGGCATCGAGCTCCTCCAGACCCCGGTGTTTCCGTACGGCATTCAGCGCCGCCTTCAGGACGTAGGTCGTGCTCACACCGGGGATTTCCACGGGGTACTGAAAGGCCAGAAAGATTCCTTCCTGCGCGCGCTCCTCCGGCGACATCTCAAGAAGGTTCTTGCCCTCATAGATCACCTCTCCCGCTGTAACACCATAGGTCTCCCGACCCGAAAGCACGTGTGCCAGGGTACTTTTCCCGGAACCGTTCGGACCCATGATCGCGTGAACTTCGCCCGCGCGAACTCTCAGATTGATGCCGCGGAGAATCGGCTTACTCGCCGCGCCCGCGTGGAGATTCTTAATTTCCAGCATAACGGTTTCCCTTGGTTTTATCGCTGCCGCGCTCTCATCGCAACGGACCGCCAACAGGGTCTCTTCAACACCCCGGCAAGATCACTTGCCGACACCCACCAGTCGGCCGCGAAGACCCTCGTGGTCGGCGATATCACCGATCATTATGCCAGCAAGGTAGCTGGCCAAAAGTCTTTGCGCTCGATCCCAAATCGAGATCTGCCGGCAAACGCAACAGTAGGAACAAAAGCCTTCCCCTTTCTCCAAACATTCCATTAGGACCAGCGGCCGCTCCACCGCTTCATAAACCTCTTTGACCGAAATCCCCTCTGGAGGCCGCGCCAGAGTGAATCCCCCTTTGGACCCGACGTGGGAACAGACCAAGCCCCCGGCGACGAGGTCCTTCATGATCTTGGAAAGATAGTAAGGCGGTATGTCTTTCTTTTCTTCGATGACCGCCCGGCTAACGATCTTTCCGGGTGGCTGGCCCGCAAGATAGGATAAGGCGCGGACCGCATAATCCACGCGCCTCCCTACGTTCATCAGAGAACTTCTTTCATTCCCTCCTCTAGCCAATGCCATCAGTCAAAGACCCCAATGAAATTATAGACCTATTAGGTCTATATAGTCAATGCAGCCGGCGAAATTTCTCGTTCGGCCCAGCATCCCTTCCGCTCATGGCGGAGCTATGCTAAGAAAGGCGCATGTCGATCCTCAAAGTCGCGAAGGTCGGGAATCCGATCCTTCGGCGCGGGGCGGAAGAGGTCGCGCGCAATCAGGTCGGCGCCGCGCCGGTCCAGAAATTGATCGATGACATGATCGAAACCATGAAGGAATACGATGGCGTTGGCCTGGCTGCCGTTCAAGTGCACGAATCCAGGCAGATCGCGGTCCTGGAGGTAAACGAGAACCCGCGGTATCCTCGGAAACCCCGTGTCCCCCTTTCGGTTCTCATCAACCCCAAAATCACTCCCCTGGGTGAAGAGATGGAGGAAGATTGGGAGGGTTGCCTCAGCGTCCCGGATCTGAGAGGCAGGGTTCCCCGTTACCGAAACATCGAGGTGGAAGCTTGGAATCGCCGCGGGGAGCCGGTGCATTTCATGGCGACGGATTTCCACGCCCGGGTGATCCAGCACGAGTGGGATCATCTGCACGGCAAGGTATTCCTCGATCGCATGCGCGACCTCTCCACTCTCACATTTCTCCAGGAATTCGTGCGCTACTGGGCCGACAAATAAAACCTGCCGGAAGTTTCGCAGATGTTAAGGAGTTCACAAGTAACTTTACGTCTCCAAAGACCTTCAAAAGGCAAACCTTGAAAGGCTTTGGAAGTTGGAACAGGTAGAGTCGCGCTATGAGCTTTCCCCATTTAAAAGATGCCGTCGACAGTCTCCTCGGCGAAGTTAGCCACGCCACGGGCCGGATCCTCGACCGCGCGCTTGCAGGCTATGACATCTCCCTGGAAGAAGGCGCCCGGCTCTTCGATGCGTCCGGCACTGATCTTCCTGTTTTATGCGCGGTGGCGGACTACCTGCGCCGCAAGGCGGTGGGCGATGTCGTCACCTACGTCGTGAACCGCAACGTCAACTTTACCAACGTATGCGTCAAGGCCTGCGGCTTCTGCGCCTTCAGCCGCGGGCACCTGGCGGAGGAAGGCTATTTCCTCCCCCTTGAAGAGATCCGTCGCCGCGCCGAGGAGGCGTGGGAGATGGGGGCGACGGAGGTGTGCGTCCAGGCAGGTCTCGCGCCGGGAATGGACGGCTGGCATTACGTGAAGCTGTGCAAAGCGATTAAGGAAGCCGTGCCGGACCTTCACGTGCACGGCTTTTCTCCCGAGGAAGTCCTTTACGGCTCCACGCTCACCGGCGTCACCATAAAAGAGTATCTTTTGGCGTTAAAAGAGGCGGGGGTGGGAAGCCTGCCGGGGACTTCGGCGGAGATTCTGGTCGATGAGGTGCGAAACCAGATCTCGCCGGGCCGCATTCCCACCGCCAAGTGGGTGGAGCTGATTCAAACCGCCCACGAGGTGGGCATCCCGACGACATCCACGATCATGTATGGACACCTGGAAAGTTCCTATCACAAGGCCGCTCACCTCGGGATCCTCCGCGACATCCAAAGGCGAACCGGCGGCATCACCGAGTTCGTGCCGCTCAGCTTCGTTTACGAAGAAGCCCCCGTGTACTACCGCAAAAAGCTTCCCGGACTGCGCGCCGGGGCGACCGGGGCTGAGGTCATGAAGATGTACGCGGTATCGCGGATCATGCTCAACAACTGGATCCCCAACCTGCAGGTCTCCTGGGTCAAAGAAGGCCCGAAATTCTCGCAGATCGGGCTCATGGCCGGCGCCAACGATTTCGGCGGGACGCTGATCAACGAAAGTATCTCAACGGCGGCGGGAGCGAGCCACGGGCAATTGATGAAGCCCTCGCAGTTCCGCAGCCTGATCCGGGAAATGGGAAGGATTCCGGCTGAACGCACAACCACTTACGAAAAAATCCGCGTCTTTGAAACCGAGGACAACCCGGTAGACCTTTTGGATCAGATCGAAAATCCGGAGGAGCGATTCGGCTCTTACCGAGCGCTCACGAAGCTCAAGGAATACCGCTTCAAAGATTTCTACCGCGCCCGGAAAACTTCGTAGCTGGTAGCC